>JBAXFO010000070.1:0-11151 GCA_037139885.1 Planctomycetota bacterium | reverse complement strand
TGAGCTGAGAGGCGAAATCGGACCAAGATCAACCACGGCTCCCGGATTTTGTCCGGGAGCCGTTTTCGTTGGGCGAAAAAGACATCGCTCGTCGGTCGCGGGGTTTGCCGGGAAGATCGAACGAGCCCTGGGATTCGGCGTCCCTCATCCCAGGGCTTGGAAACATTGATAGGGAACTCTACGCGAACAACGCTGTCACCGCGCTGGCTTGCACCAACTCGCGGGGTTGGTTGAGGTGGTTGCGGACCAGGGTGTCGGGGGCGATGCCGAAGGCGTGGTAGATGGTCGCCAGGAGTTCGCCGGGGTGGACGGGGTCGCGGCGGGGGCTGGAGGCGGTGCGGTCGGATTCGCCATGGACGTGGCCGCGGCGGATGCCGGCGCCGGCGAGGACGGCGGTGTAGCAGTAGGGCCAGTGATCGCGTCCGTCGGCGCTGTTGCCGTTGCCCGAAGTCGAGACGCCCTTCTGCGGGCTGCGGCCGAACTCGCCGACGGCGACGACCAGCGTCTCCGAAAGCATGCCGCGCTGATCGAGATCGGCGATGAGGGCGGAGAGGCCGGCGTCGAGCATGGGGCCCGATTGGCGGCGCATGCGGTCGGTCAGGCCGACGTGGTGATCCCACGAATGGTTGTCGGAATTGGCGACCTTCGGCCATACGACTTCCACGACGCGCGTGCCGGCTTCCACCAAGCGGCGTGCGAGCAAGCAGCTCTGGCCGAACGTATTCCGGCCATAACGGGCGCGCATCTGGGCGGATTCGCGGCCCAGATCGAAGGCGTCGCGGGCGCGGCCCGAAAGCACCAGGTTCAAAGCCCGATCGTAATAAGCGTTGAGATTCAACTCCGAGACGGCGTGATCGATTTCGGGCATGCCGGCGTTGAGCTGGTCGCGGAGCCGGGCGCGGCGTTCGAGGCGTTGTCCGAAGACTTCGGGGCGAAGCTGGAGATCGTCGATGCGGATGCGGTCCATCTTCGTCATGTCCATGTCGTCGCCGGGCGGGAAGAGCGTGTAGGGGTCGTACGCCCGGCCCAGAAACCCGGCATTGCCCCCCTTGCCGACGACATTGCTCTCTTGCAAAGGCCGAGGCAGCATGACGAACGGCAGCATCGGCGCTTCGACCGGGCGCATACGCACGATCTGCGAACCGAAGTTCGGGAAGTCGCGTGGATCGGGCGGCTCGAGCTGGCCCGAGGGGCTGACCTTGTCGGTCGTCCAGCCGGTCATGATTTGATAAATGGCTGCGGTGTGGTTGAACAAGCCGTTGGGGGTATAGCTCATCGAACGGATGAGCGTGGTCTTGTCGACGACCTCGGCGAATTGCGGCAAGATCTCAGTCATCTTGACGCCGGGAATTCGCGAATTGATCGAGGCGAACTCGCTACGGACATTGCCGGGGACATCGTCCTTGGGATCCCAGAGATCGATCTGGCTGGGTCCGCCCTGAAGGTAGACCATGATGATGCTCTTGGCTCGCCCCCAACCGGGACCGCCGCCGCGGCTTTGTTCTTGAGAATGGGCCTGCTGTTCGAAGAGGCCGCCGAGCGTGGCTCCAAGGATGCTGGAGCCGCCGACGCGGAGCAGAGCCCGGCGCGTCATGCCGAGGTTCGCGTCGCAGAGGTCTTTGCCGGATTGGCCGGGGATGACGAGCATGGGGGAAACTCCTTGGCGGATCGTTTTCCGAAACGGGAGGACGTTGGTCGTTTAATGATTGAACAAAAACGCGGGGCTGTTAATGAGAGCCCAGGCGATATCTTGCACGGCGGTGAGGCGTGGGTTCGCCAGTTGGCTGGCGCTCATCTTGATGTCGCTGCGCAGTTGCAGGACACGTTCGTCTTCGCCGATGGGGCGAGATATTTCGGTCAGCGTGCCCTGCAGTTCTTGCAACCTGGCGTCGACCGGCACAGGACGCTGGGCGTCGGCCAACGCCTTTTCCAGTTCGCGGAGCTTCGGGTCGGCTTTGCGGAAGAAGGCGACGAGCAGGGCGGTTTGCTCCTTCGTCCGCTTCTCGGCCGGGGTCAGGATGATGTCTTTGTAGTCTTCGGCGATCGACAGGCCGACGGGGGTTTTCTCGGTGGCGAACGAGACGCGGAAACGGCCGAGGTTATACGTCTTCTCGCGATAGTTGTGGGTGAACTTCACGGTGATGACGGTGCCGGGATCGAACGAGACGCCATCGCGCAGTTGAAACGTCGCCCAGTGGATGAGCCCCGTGGCGGGCGACACGGCCCAGCCGCGATCGCGGTTGGCTTCGTCGTTGTCGACGGCGAAGCGAACGTCGAAGCTGAGCTGGCTGAAATCGGCCAGCGGGGACGTCAGATCGAGCTTTTTCGGCAAGTCTTTCGATCCGGCCGGTTGCACGAAGACTTGAAACTCCGTGAGCACGAAATTGCCGTCCTTCGCCCGGCCCGGGCCGTTTTGCGGGAAGCTCGGATCGGTCAAGACTTCAAGGCGCACGGCCGAAATGCCCTTGAGGGGAGTTTCATAGGTGATCGTATACACATCGTTCTCGTTCTTGCCCCCCTGGGCGACGATCGAACGATCGGGCTTGATGTCGAGTTTCGCGTTGTTGGTCGACACGGCCGACTTCGGCTCGACGAGATGCCAGGCGACCGACGTATTTTGCTTTTTGGCCCATTCGGAAGCGGCGCTGGCGAGATCGGCTTCGTACTTCTTCACCGCTTCTTGCGCCTTGGCGATGGCGGCCTGGCGCTGCTTCTCCTGCTCGGCGACTCTGGGGGCGATGGCTTTCTCATGAGCGTCGAGTTCGCTTTTCGCCTTGGCGATGCCGGTCTGGCGTTGGGCTTCGAGCTTGGCCTTGATGGCGACGACTTCGGTCTCGCGGTTCTTCAGGGTCTCCAGCAGTTTGGCGTGGTCGGCGTCGACCGACTTCATGACCGTGAGGCACGTCTCGATTTCCTTTTCGCTCGCGGGGCGATTCAAGATGCGCAGGAACACCTCGCCGATCACTGCGCGGTCGTCCTTTTCCTTGGCCACGAGTTTGGCGAGTTCGTTGCCCGGATCGCCGATCGCCTCGGCGATGGTGGAACCATTCACGAGCGCCATCACGGGGCCCATTTGCATGGTCGCGGTGCGTTCGCATTCGCACGCCGAATCGCGCGACGGCCGGCCGAAAGTCGCCAGGAAACCGCCGGGAAGATCGACGCCCGAATCGGGGAGCGCCGCCGCACGCACGCCTTTCGTCTTCGAACCCGTCACGCGAACCAACGCGTCGTACAGCGTCTCGGCCGACAACCGGCGCGGCAGGGCGTGTGAGTAATTCGTCTTGTCGTCTTCGTTCCATGCATTCGTGCTCATCGCCAGTTGATAGGTGCGCGAGGTCACGATCAGGCGTTGCAGATGTCGAACGTTGAAGCCCGATTTCACGAACTCCTGAGCGAGATAATCGAGCAGTTCGGGATTGGTGGCGGGGTTGCTGGCGCGGATGTCGTCGATCGGATCGATGATGCCGATGCCGAACAGATAGCCCCACATGCGGTTGGCGTAGCTGCGGGCGAAGTAGGCGTTGTCAGGCGCGGTGAGCCAACTCGCCAGAGCGTCGCGGCGGGTTTCGCTCGGCTTCGTGTCGTGCTTGGCGGGATACGGAAATTCCGGAGCCGAAGGTTGCCCGGTGCGCTCGTGGATCACGTCGCCGTTCGTCTTGTCGACGACGATTTCCCACAGCGGTCGACCCGTCTCGACGGCGGTGCCGCCGACCTTTTGCGTGCCGCTCGCGGGATCGCCCTTCAGTTCGACATGAGCGAAATACGCGGCCGTGGAATAGTACTGGTCCTGAGTCCAGCGTTCGAACGGATGATCGTGGCATTTATTGCAATTGAAGCGGATGCCCAGGAACAGGTGGGTCGTGTTTTCCATGATGGCCGGCGGATCGCGAAGCACTTTGTAGTACGAGGCCGGCGGATTGACCTTGTTCGAACCCGACGCGGTCAGCACCTTGCGGGCGAAGGCGTCGTACGGAGTGTTGGCCTCGATTTCCTTGCGGATCCAGTCGCGGAAACCGGTGGCTCCTTCCGTGCCGAGATACTTGCGATTGACCGTCAGGAGGTCGCCCCATTTGTTCGTCCAGTTATCGACGTACTCGGGACTACCGATGAGTTTGTCGACGACGGCCTCGCGCTTCTGCCGGGAGTCGCGCGGATCGGCGAGGAACGCCCGCACGTCGTCGGCCGTCGGCGGCATGCCGGCGAGGTCGAGATAGACGCGGCGGAGATAATCGAGATCGCTGCACACATCCGACGGCTCGATCTTCATCCGCTTCCACTTGGCGGCCGTCAGTTCGTCGATGCGGTTGTAAACGGGCGGATCCTTCCACACGAAGCCCGCGCGATCGCCCATCGCCAGCAGCGTCGTGGCGCTATAGGCTCCGTCATAACGAGCAAGCACGGGCACGGCGCCGCGGCGCAAGGCGGTGACGAGGCCGGTGTTGTCGGCCGCGGCGAGTTCGATATTGGCGACTTCGACGATCGCTTCCCGGCTCACGTCTTTCTTCTTGCCGTCGGCATACGTGGCGACGACGCGGAATTGTTGCTTGTCGCCGAGGTTTTGCACGATGGGATTGGCGGGCACGATTTCGATGCCGGTGACGCGTGGCGTCTCATGCTTGAGTTGGGCTCCGCGGGCGATCCAGTTGCGAAGGATCTCGTAACAGGGCTCGCCCGGCCGGGTCACGACGCCGCCGACATGAGCGACGCCGCCGCTCGGCTTGAGCAGCATGAGGCTATCGTCCGGCGAGGCGACATTCGCCCGACGGCCGGCATGATCGTCGAGGAACGAGCGGACGTCGAACACCGGATCGACGCCCCGCAGCGACAGTTTGAAGCCGTTCTTGCCTTTGTTGGCGCCATGGCAGGTGCCTTGATTGCAACCGAGGCGGGCGAGGACGGGGTTCACATCGTGAATGAAATCGGCGTTGTAGGTCGATTGCAAACCTGTGATGGCGAGCGGAATCGTCGCCGATTTGCCGTCAAGCGTGATCACGATGTCTCCGGCGCCTTCCGCCGCGGGCCGCACGAGCCCCGAGGGAGTGATCGTCGCCAGGGCAGGGGGCTGGAACGCGGCGATGCGGGTGGCGTCGAAGGTTTCGCCATTGCTGAGCGTCGCGGTGACCAGAATCTGGGCGTATTGATACGGACTGGCGAGTGCGATCGTTTTCGGCTCGACCGCCAGGCTCACGACCTTGGTTTCTTTGGGGAGCTTCTCTTTGACGAGCTTCGCTTCCTTGGGATAGGTGAGTTTCGGGTTGGCGATGGTCTTGGCGATTTTCTGAATCGGAGCGGGGGCGAATTCCTTCACGAGCTTTTTGGATGTCACATCGTAGAGCCGGACGAGGCCATCGCCGCCGGCCGCGGCGAGAGTGACGTTGTCGGGATGAAACGCGACGGCGTAAACGCCCGTGGCGTCGGTCTTGAAGCGGGCGAGCTCGCGAATGCCTTTTTTGCGGTACGCATCGAGGGCTTCGCGCTCCTGAGCGACACGGGCTCCGGGGACTTTGCCCATGATGCCTTTGATATTCGCAGGGACATCGGCGTCGTGATCGTAGCTGGCGACGACGATTTCGCCCTTGCCGTCGAGGCTGCTCGAGGTCGCGATCTTCTTGCCGTCGGGGCTGAAGCGGACGCTGAAGATACGGCCCATCTGCGGGAAGAGTTCGCCAATAAGATTCGCGTCGTCGCCGATCTGCCGGGCCGATTCACGGAAGACGCGATAGGCTCGCGGCATGCCGTCCGAACCGCCGGCCACGAAGATATCGAGCTTCGGGTGCCGCCCCAACGCTTGCACGCCGCCTTTGAGAGCGCCGGGGGTGATCGAGGTGACGTTGTCGATGAGGCGCTGCGTGGCGATTTCGGTCAGCTTCACGCTCATATCCCGGCTTGCGGAAACGACGTTCTTGCCGTCAACGGAGAAGAACGTGTCGAGCACCCAATCGCCATGGCCGCCCTGAAACATGATCTGTTCCCCCGTGGCCGCATCGACGACGCGGACGGAGTTATCGGTGCAGCCGAAGGCGAGCCGGGCGCCGTCGCCGGACCAGCTCAAGCCGAACAGCGTGTCGGCGGTTGAAGGGGCCGACATTTTCAACTTCTTGGTGGCCACATCCCAAACCTGGATTTCGCCCATGCGGCCGGGCGATCCTCCCGCCACAGCGAGGCGACCTCCATCGGGCGAAAAACGCAACGATTGCACACGTTCGGATAGCCCGACGAGCCGGCCGACGAGAGCGTGCGTGGTCGTGTCGATCAGCAAGACCTCATGAAAGCCCGCAACCGCGAGCTGTTTGCCGTCGGGAGAATAATCGAGCGACGGCAGAATGGGGGGATAGGTATAAACCGGCGGATGTTCGCTATCGATTTTCTGGCGAGCGTTGACGGGGGTGTCGTCGACGGCGCCTTCGTCGATCCATTTCTTGATGAGTTCGATGTCGCCTGCGTCAAGGGGCGGCTTGTTTTCCGGCATGCGGGCTTTGCCGTTCTTGGGGACGATCGATTCGACGAGATAACTCGCCGCCGCCTGCCCCGGCACGACGCCCTTTTTCCCGGACTCGCCGGCCGCCAAAAGCTTGTCGTGCGACGTCATCAGATAGTCGCCGCGCGCCTTGGCCGGCTGATGGCATCCCTGACAGTTCGTCTGGAAGATGGGCCGAATCTGCTTATCGAAACTGACCTTCGCGGCCGGCTTGCCCTGTTCCTGAGCGAACGCGACATCGGCGCCGGCGAAGGGCAGCCAACTGACGATCAAACACGCGACAATCCGTGACATGGATGAACCTTCTTGGGGGCGAGAAAGTCGACCAACAGGAGTGAACGTCCATCATTCCATGTCGACCTGCAATTGTCAAGCATGAGACGAATTCGACGTTGATGAATGACCGCGATGTTGCCGGAAGGCCGTTGCGGAGGAATCGCGGCTCGCTAGAATGAAACCGAACGCGGGTATGGCGGAACTGGCAGACGCGCCAGACTTAGGATCTGGTACCGCAAGGTGTGGGGGTTCGACTCCCTCTACCCGCATTGCGAAAGCTCACCAAGAATGTCCACCGAGCGCTTGCTCGATGAACGCCGAAAAAGGCCAGGAAGCGGGCGCTTCCTGGCCTTCACGGGTTGTGCTGGCTCGGAACGTGGGAGACGTTCCGAGCGAGCGGGGGCACTTAGTTCTTCGGCATCGCGGTCGGGATCGTGGCGGGGACGGCGGGAGCCGACGTCGCCGGAGCGCACGAGCCGTTCTCGCAGCCGCCGGTGTTGCAGCCCGTCGAGCAGCCGGTGTCGCAGCAGAGGCGATCACGGCTCACGCGGTGCAGAACGCTGCCCCCCTTGAGGTGGCCGAAGAGGCGTTCCAGGATGCTGCCCGAAGCGCCGGGATGGCGAACCGAGCCGCAGGGGTCGCAAGCCGGGGCACAAGCGGCCGGGGCCGGGGTGCAAGCGACCGGAGCCGGAGCACACGCGGCCGGAGCCGGGGTGCAGCCGCCGGTCGGGCAAGCCGGGGTGCAAGCGACGGGCGGGCAAGCGGGCTGGCAGGGCGTTTCGCACACCGGAACCGGAACCTTCTTGCAAACCTTGACGCACACCGTTTCCGGCACGCACACCGGGACTTGCTTGCAGACCGTGGTCGGCACGCATTCGGTCACCGTGTAGGGAACCTTGCACTTCGTGGTCACCGGCACTTGCGTGCATTCGGTGTACGGCACCTTCTTGCAAACCTTGACCGTCTCCATTTCGCAGACGGTGTAAGGAACGCACTTGGTCATCGTGACCGGCACCAGCTTGCAGACCTGGTAAGGCACCTTCTTGATGCACTTCTCGGTGACGTTTTCCATCACGGTGTACTGCACCTTGCGAACGATCTGCTTCTGTTCCATCCGCGTGGTGTTGTAGGTGGTCGTACGGCGAATGACGGCGCCTTCCTTGAACGAACGGCCCGGAGCGTCGTTCTCGTGAGCGTCGCCGCGTTCATCGACATACGCGCCACGCACGCAGCGGCTGACGGTGTAAGGAACCTGGGTCTTGACGACTTCCGTGACCGTCTTCTGGACGGTGTACGGGATCGCCTTGCGGACCACGGCGCCTTCCTTGAACGAACGGCCGTTGGCGTCGGTCTCGTGAGCTTCGCCGCTCGCGTCGACATAGGCGCCGCGAACGCTGCGCGAGGTCGTGTAGGGGACTTCCTTGACGCAGTTGAAGCTGACCTTCTTGCTGACGGTGTACGGCACGCACTCGGTGACGCATTCCTTCACATAGCTGGTGACCGGAACTTGTTCGGTCGTGGTCGTGTCTTTCCACACTTTGCGGGTGCAGGTGCGGTCGGGTTCCTGGCAGCAGACCGGAACCTTGCTGCAGCACTGGGTCGTCTTGCACGAGCACGGATCGACAATGCTCTCGCAGCTATCGACGTACTTGGTGACGGTCTTGCCCGGGACGGTGTAGCATTCCGTTTCCCAGTGGCCGGACTTCTTCGTGACGCAGCTCATCGTGGTCACCGGACGGCAAACTTGCTTGGTCACTTGCTTGGTGGCCGTCTCGCAGACGTCCTTCACGCAGGTGGTGCAAACTTGCTTGACGTTGCATTCCGTGATGCACTTCTGCACCTGGGTGCAGACGTTGCGGACGTGCGTTTCGCACACGGGACGGCAGACGGTGCTGCAGCATTCCTTGAAGAACGTCTCGCACAGTTGCTTCTGCACCTGGTGGCAAGACACCTTGCAGTGCGTTTCGCACACGGGCACGCACACAGTGCTGACGCAGTCCTTTTCGCACAGGCGCGGGACCTTACGGCAAACCGTGTACTCCACGTCCTTCACGCAGCATTCGGTCACCGGCTTGTGGCAGGTGTACTCGACTTGCTTGGTGTAGGTCCGCTGCACCGGCCGCTTGCATTCCTCGACCACATCCTTGTAGGCCGTGCGGTAGCAGGGGCGGTACTCGGTTTTGATTTCTTCCTTGAAGCAGGTGCGTGTGACTTGCTTGTTGACGGTTTCGTTCACCGTTTTGTAGACGGTGTGCCAACGCTTTTCCATGACGGTGTCATAGACGAGCTTGTAGGCGACCTGGGACTGATTTTGGTTGCTTGCGAAATTGTTTTGGGCGTCGCAGCAAGGATCGCTGCCGCACGAGAATTTTGTCGCCCCGCAGGTCGACGCGTCTGCCATCGAACCGACTGCAAGCATCGCCAGCAGCGCAGCCACCCATGGCGCTCCCATACAAATCTTCATGATCGTAGCCTCCTCATCGGCTCAGTAGGTAGGAGCGAGTCGATCGCTCCCATGATGGTGCCCGTCGGGCCCGGCTCCGCCGTGTCCTCGATGCTCCTGCCTCCTGGATGTTCCTTGGGGAATCTTTCCCGGACAGCCGAAACGATCAAATCAACGCGGCTTCGCCTCCCCGGCCCGTTTTGTGAGTTGACGCTTCTGACCCGTTGTCGCGAAACGCCCTCAACCCGTTCACCTTCTCTATCGGCCGGTCTTTTCCCTCCCAATCACAAAGCCCGCCCCCTTGGAGCATTATCCACCCTCCTTCTTTTCAGGTCCGCCGGGTTGTGCACGAGCTACCGCCTGGGAGGTTTGGCGAAACCTCATCAAAGGAAACTTTTCACGAAGTTCGGGTTAGGAAAGGCGGGGGGAATGGGCGGACCGGAAATGAAACGTCGAACGGCGGCCCACGTGGGTCCGGTCCGCATGCTCAAGTTCGCTGATCGGGGCGTGCACCCTCGCTGGGCGGACCGCGAACGGATGCGGCGGGTGTCGGTGACGGTGTTTTTGCAGGTTTCGATGACGGAGGAGGTGTAGTCGTGGCGATCAACTCCCTGGCCGAACAAAGCGCTGTTCAGCCAGCTTAACAGGCTACTCGCGATCGTCCATTCTGGTATTATAACCGAGAGAATCCACCAGAATCGGGGATGATCTTATGACGCATGTCTTGCAATTTGGCGAGGTTTTGGAAGCGGCCGATCAATTGTCACATGATGAGCAGGAGGAGTTGATCGGCATCTTGCACCGCCGATTGTCGCAAGCTTCTCGGCATCGTCTTGTGGCTGAGATTAAGGAATCTCGCCAGGAGTTTGCCGAAGGCCGTTGCGTGCCAACGACCCCGAGCGAGTTGATGCGAGAGATCATGAAATGACTCGCGTGCTTTTGCAATCGGCGGCATGCGTGAGGGCGGCACGGCGGTTGATGAAAAAGCATCCCGATGCCGGCCCGACCCTCGAAGCCACATTTGCAGCGCTCATGGAGGATGCGTTCCAAACCGCCTTAAAAACCCACAAGTTCAAAGGTGACCTGGCGGGTTCCTGGGCTTGTAGCGCCGGTTTCGACCTACGGCTCATCTTCGAGTTCGTCCTTCACGAAGGCGCCGAGGCGATCCTACTTCAAAACGTCGGGACGCACGATGAGGTCTATTGAGTGCGTTCGCCGAACCCTTTAGCGTCGTCGATGTCGGCGGCAATTCCGCGTCCGAATCGAAGGGCTTGGCGAGCGCGGCCTTCGGCGTTTCAATTGTTTAGTTACACCAATTGACCGTATGGCACACGTGGTTATACTATGTCCTACAGCCCATTCGTGGTTCCGCTGGTGATTCTCCCGGCGACGGGTTGGCTGAGTCGTCTACCCGCGGGTACCTTATCCATCGGTCAACCCGCCATCCGGAGGTTCGCGCGTGTCTGACAAGATCACTCCACCCCCATGCCGAGAGCATACCGACCACAATCACGTTCACGGCCCCGGCTGCGGACATACGGCCATCGAGCACGATGGCCACACCGATTACCTGCATGACGGGCATCTGCATCATCCGCACGTTGGGCACATCGACGAGCACACGCTGGCGGTCAACGCCACCAACCCTGCCGCCTGCACCCCTGCGCACGATTGCGGTGGACACGAGTCGGGCCATGTTCACGGCACGGATTGCGGCCACGAACCGGTACCCCACGGCGACCACACCGACTACTTGGTGAATGGCCACCTGCACCACCCGCACGGCGACCACTGTGACGACCACGGGCCCATCAAGGTTACAACGGAGTAACCGCCGAACCCATTGATTGCCCCACTCGTCAAGAGCACGCACCGCGAAAGGGAAAAAGGGGACGGGAGTCAATCGTGTTCGGCACGGTATTTGCGCCTAGCAAATACATCTGAACAGTATTGC
>JBAXFO010000069.1:0-11213 GCA_037139885.1 Planctomycetota bacterium | reverse complement strand
CGGACGACGACCACGCCGACACGAAACGCACGGCGTGCGTCTCTTTGGTTCGTATCGGGCGATCGGGGCGTTACCGGGCCTTTTACGCCCGACGAGTTGCAGGCGCAGGCCGCGGCGGGAGACATTGGCCCCGATACTCCGGTCGGAGCGGATGGCGAGTTGTGGGTGGCGGCTCAAGCGCATCCGGTCGTGAGCAAAATTCTGGGTTTCGAGGCGGTCGCAGTTTCGGCGATGCCACGCGTCAGTCTTGCGGAGCGTTTCAATCCGCTCTGGGGCATCTATGCCGTGGCGGGTATGTTCGCGGCGGCCTTCGTGGCGCTGGGGATCGTTTCGGTCTTCTCCATGAGCGAAGGCGCGGCGGCGTTCAAGGCGAAGGAGAGCGAAGCGCAGGCCGCGCGCGAGCCCTCGGAGATCGGGGAAGCGCCGGCGCCGGAGGAATCGCCCGAAGCTGTCGCGCCGCCGCCGTCCCCGCCTTTGGCCAATTTGCCGCCGGACGAGATTTTCGCACGCTGCGTGCCGGCAATTGTCCATGTGATGATTCAAGATCGCGACAGGAAACCGATCGGCGCGGGGTCGGGGTTCTTCGTGAGCGAAGACGGTTTAATCGTCACGAATCTTCACGTCGTGGCCAAGGCGCATTTCGCTCAGGTGGTCCTCGCCGACAAACAGAAGATCTCCGTGCGGGGCGTCGCGGCCCTCGATGAAGACGCCGACATCGCCATTCTCAAAGTGGCCGAACAGGCGGGGATGAGGCCGCTGCAACTTTCGTTTCGCGGCGGGCAGAATTTGAACCTGGCGGCGCCCGTGAGTCATGTGGCCGGGATATTGCCGCGGGCTGCGAATGGCATCTTGCTCCCATTTCCGCTGCCGGCAGCGGTGCGGAAACTCTATGGCGCGGCGACTCCCTAGGTTGGTGAGCGGTCGTCGGAAGAAAATATCGCGACGACGCGGCGATCGGCGATCGGCGATCTCCTTGCGATTGCGGAAATGGCGAAGTCGCTTTACCATACCTATCCATACCCTCGGCAATGGTTCTCTGCGGCAACTTCGTTTCGTGTGAGCGTCACAAGCTGAACAACGGATTCACTTCTTACGCTTCATATCGTACCGGTATTTCAAAGACTCTTGAAATCCTCCCCAGTGGCAGAATCTTTTGTGGATCCAATGTTCCACCAGATGCATTTCAATTCGACTTTCATGGCCTTGCCGCTTTCGACTGGTAACGGCTTAACCTTACCGTGATGCCACGCGTATGTCGAAGACGATGGCATATTCGCTTTCGCGGTGGCCGCACTGCGATCGCCGTAACGATTAAACGTCGCGTCGATGGTCACCGTCTTATTAGTGTATCTGCT
This sequence comes from Planctomycetota bacterium, assembly GCA_037139885.1. Lineage (GTDB taxonomy): Bacteria > Planctomycetota > Planctomycetia > Gemmatales > Gemmataceae > JAIEPT01. Next base: position 9,858 of record JBAXFO010000069.1, on the reverse strand, counting down.
TAAGTCAGGTAGACCCGTCGTGCCCGATTTGGATGGTGACATCTTGTGTTTCGGCCGCCGGCGTTCCATCGCCAAGAATTGGAGTTTGATATACCTAGGATAAGTTGCTTGGTTAGGGGAAGTGAATGAAAAGCTCCGGAGATGCGGAGGAGGTTCGAGAATGGAGTTGGGTCGAGTGCGCACGTAAAACGCCGAATTCGCTCAATGGGGCGAATCTCGGCGTTTTGGCGAATTTGGAGCGCCGTGAAAAGGCGACGAACTTCGAAGGAGAACGTCGTCCATGTCATCGCCGTAGGATTTATTTTGGAGGCTTGCCCGGCGGCGGAAGAAAAAGCGGGCGATTGAAGTCTCGGATACGGGCAACGCAATCGCGGCCCAATAAAAGGGGGCACGCGCCGGTCGGCGGACTCGTCGTCGATGCGTATGGTGTAGCGAACGCCGAGGAGAGGTTCGGCGAACCGAACCCCTTCCCGGACGGATTTGAACTCGATTTCCGCCTTCCAGACCTCCGGCTTCGAGGTCAGTTCGTGGTCAGGCGGTACGAGATCGGCGTCGGGCCCTTGTACGCCTTCACCACAACGCGGTAGCGACTGGTCGCAGGCGGCGTGAAGCTGACGTGGGCGGCGGCGTTTGTGCGTTTGTCGCGCGCGACCAACTTGTTGTCCATGGTGTAAACGAAGAGGTCGAGGTCTCCGCGATTGCGAAGGTTCGCCAAGTTCAGGATCGCAGGCTTCTTGCCCACGAAATCGACGAAAAAGGTGTCGGTCTTGTCGAACTTGGCGTCGACGTAACCCGAGAACGCCTTGGTGTAACGGCAGGTCGCCGCCAGTCCACCTTTTTCCGGAAGCGAGCGGTAGCGAAGGTCTACGTTGTCGCGATCGATCGACTCGCGGACTCCGCTCAATGCGTCAGCCATTCGCCAAGATCCGAGAACAGCGACACACCGATCCGCCCGCAAATGGCGGTCGTAACGCTGAGCTTCGTGGCAAGCGCGTTCGCGGGCGCAGACACAGCCCCCCAGCCGGCACATCAATAAACTCGCCGCCACGTTGCAAACCGGCAATTCCTCGGTAAAACAAGAGAAAATGTCCGACGCCCGATGAGGTCTGTTTTGCGATGGCGACTCTGCTCCAAATCTCGAAAGCATGCAAAAGTTACGGCGATCAGGTCCTCCTCGATGAGGCCGACGGTATCTTGAGCGACAATGTCAAAGTCGGCTTCATTGGCCGCAATGGCGCCGGCAAGAGTACGCTGCTGCGCGTCTTGCTCGGCGAGGAAGAACTCGACAGCGGCGAAATCATTCGCCATCCCAACCTGCGCCTGGGTTATTTGCGGCAACACGACCCGTTTCATGCCGGAGAAACCGCGCTCGAATTTCTCATGCGCGACAGCGGCGAGCCGTCGTGGAAATGCGGCGAGGTCGCGGGGCAGTTCGAACTCAAGGGGACTTATCTCGACGGCCCCATCGCCAAACTGTCGGGCGGTTGGCAGACGCGCGTCAAACTGGCGGCGCTTCTGCTCCATGAACCGAATCTCCTCCTCCTCGACGAACCGACCAACTTTCTCGATCTTCGTACGCAAATTTTGCTCGAGCACTTCTTGCAGAGCCATCAGTCGGCCTGCTTGATCGTCTCGCACGATCGCACCTTTCTCGCGGCCACGTGCAGCCACACGCTGGATCTGGCGCGCGGCAAACTGACCTCGTTTCCTGGAAAGGTCGACGCGTATCTGGAGTTCCTCGTTGAAAAGCGAGTCCACGAGGAACGGGCGAACGATTCGATCATGGCGAAGCGCAAGCATCTCGAAGAGTTTATCGCCAAGAACAAGGCTCGCGCCGCCACGGCGACTTTGGCCCGTTCGAAGAGCAAACAACTCGAACGCCTCGAACTCACCGAGATCGCCCGCGACGAACCGACCGCACGCATCAAGGCGCCCCGCGTTGAGCCTCGCAAAGGCCCCGCCTTGCGTTGCCGGGACCTCGCCATCGGCTACCCCGATCGGCAGATCGCCTCGGACGTGCATTTGGAGATCGATCACGGCTCTCGCGCCGCCATCGTCGGCGATAACGGCCAGGGCAAAACGACCTTCTTGCGAACGATCGTCGATTCGCTAAAGCCGCTCGCCGGCGACGTTCGCTGGGGGCATGGTTGTCAAGTCGGCGTTTATGCTCAGCACGTTTACACGAGCCTGCCCGGTAGCCAGACCGTGCTCGATTATCTCCACCGCAATGCAGCCCAGGGCAAGAAAGATCAAGAGATTCTCGATGTCGCCGGGGCGTTCCTCTTCAAGGGTTCGCATGTCGAGAAGCCGATCTCGGTTCTCTCCGGCGGCGAGCGGGCCCGGCTTTGCCTGGCGGCCTTGCTGCTCAGCCAACATAACATTCTGATTCTCGACGAACCGGGCAACCATCTGGATGTCGACACCGTCGAGGCGCTTGCCGAGGCGTTGGTCGAATATCAAGGCACGGTCATCTTCACGAGCCACGACCGCCATTTCACCAAGCGCGTCGCCTCGTGCATCATCGAGGTGCGCGATGGCCGGGTGACCAATTACAGCGGCCGCTACGACGCTTATGTCGACAAGGTGAACGCCGAGATCGAAGCCGGCGAACGCGAGTTGGCGACGCAGCTCGCGAAGGCCCCCGCCGCCGTGGTGAAGGCCGCTCCGGCCGCGGTCAAACCCGCCAAGCGAAATGAACGCGAAGTTCGCAAGGAAATCAAAACGCTCGAACGCTCGATCGCGCAGTTCGACGAACAGAAGAAAGCGCTGAGCGAACGCTCGCTGCAATCGACCAACGCCGCCGAATCGCTCCGCCTGCACAACGAACTCGAGGCCGTCACCGCGCAGCTCGCCCAAGCCGAGGAACGTTGGTGCGTGCTTCAGGAAGAAGTTGAAGAGATCGCGTGAATTTCGCGGGGCGGGAACGGTTCTTCGTGAGCGTGGATCGTGGGCCGGCTTTCTCTTGTCTCGCCCGGCCTTCGGGACGCTGCGGAGACGTCATCATGCACCCGGCCCTGAAGCATCTCGACCATCGCCCCTGGCCACTGCCTGCCGGACCCTGGCGCTGGCGGCAAAATTGGTATGATCTTCTCTTCGCCCATTGGCCCGTCCCGGCGGCGGAACTGCGCCGGCTCGTTCCCGATGGCCTCACGATCCAAGAATTCGGCGGCACGAGTTGGGTGGGCGTCGTTCCCTTCCGCATGACGGGCGTGATGCTGCGACCGCTTCCGGATATCCCCGGCATCTCGGCGTTCCCGGAACTCAACCTTCGCCTTTACGTCGAACGCGACGGCAAACCGGGCGTCTGGTTTCTGAGCCTCGACGCCTCCAATTCGCTCGCGGTCTGGGCCGCGCGCCGCTTCTTCCATCTTCCCTATGAGCACGCCCGAATCGATTTTCAGCGCTCGCCAAACGAATTCCGCTTTCGCTCGGAACGCAAGGCCGCCAACCCGCCGGTCGCCATCGAATCGACCTATCGCCCGATTTCGGATCCCGCTCCCGCCGTGCCCGGTTCGCTCGAAGCCTTTCTCGTGGAACGTTATTGTCTTTACGCACGTTCCCCTGCGGGCGTTCTTTACCGTTCGCAAGTGCATCACGCGCCGTGGCCGCTCCAGCGCGCCGAAGGAACCGTGCACGCGGAGGAACTTCTGGCGCCGCATGGGCTAACTTTGCCCGATACGGCGCCGCTCTTGCATTTTTCGCGAGGCGTGGAAGTGGTCGTCTGGCCGCTTGAGAAGGTCGACGTGGGATGAGCGAAACGATGGTACGGCGGTTTACTTTAGCTCAATATCGATCGTGTTGGCGCCGCCTTGAATCGTATACGTCAGCCCCGACGTGTTGATGTCGCCGTAATTCGTCGGGACGGGAGGCCAGAGCATCTTTTCACGATGCGTTCTTGGCGAGAAGGCGCTCGCGCAGGCCATCGATGCCGACGAACTCCGTGCCGTCGCGCAGCTTGGCGCGGGCGTCGACGGGCAAGCCGTTCGTTTCTTTCACACGCCAGCGGCCGATGGGATCGAAATTCTCGAAGGCGAATCCGCAGGCGGCATGGGAGCGAACCACGCCATCGTTAGAGCGACGCAAAGAAAAACCAAGCCGAAACGATTGCAAGAAACGTTCGACAAGGCAGGGCTCTCCGGCAAGAAAACCGCGGGAGCGGAACGCAGCCGATGGAATGATGCTACCCGCGGCGACATTCGCGAACAAGCGTCTGCCTTGCAACCCCGCAAACCGATGGGGGCTTAGGGCAGACTTTCGCCATGCTCGACTTTGCCGATTGTGACGAAGATTCCCCCTGCGTTGACCGGATGGATCGCAACGGTCGCGGTATTGATCGGGGTCCGATATCTCATCGAGCCGATAACGAAACGAGAGGACTCTGCGCCTTGCCTGCGCTTTAACCCAGGTCGCCATGACGCCATCCCTACCGCGATCCCTGGAATTCGCTGTCGCCCTCGTCGCGGCGCTTTTCTGCGCCGCTGCAAACGCCGGCGCTCAGGAATCGATTGCGCCGGTCGTTCGCTTGCTCGCGCCGGTCGCCTCGGGGGACGATGGCAAAGCCGTGCTGTTGCCGGCGAATGTGCTCAGCGTTGAGGATGTCGTACGCGGTGTCGTGGCGCGCAATCAGACGCTGGCCCAGATGTCAGCCGCGTGGCAGGCGGCGTCGACGCGCTATCGTCAGGTGACGTCTCCCGACGACCCGATGCTGTCGAGCATGGTCGCGCCGAATTCGTTCTCGTCGCGGTCGGTCGAGCCGGGCTACCGCATCGAGATCTCGCAGAAAATTCTTTGGCCTGGCAAAAAAGCTCTGCGCGGCGACATGGCCCAGGCGGAAGCCGGAGCCGCGGGCGACGACGCCGAAGACATGCGCCTGCAACTCGTCGAAATGGCTCGCAACGCCTACTACGATTATTTCCTGGTCGCCCGCTCGGCCGCGGTCAACGAGGAGACGCTCAAACTGCTCGGCGAGTTTCGCGCCAACGCCGAGACCCGATTTCGCACGGGCCAGATTCCGCAGCAAGACATCCTGCAAGCCGATGTCGAGATCGGCAAACAACGCGAACGGAGCATCATCCTCGAGCGAATGCGCCGCGTCGCCGTGGCTCGCCTCAACACGCTCATGCATCAGGAACCGACGGAACCGTTGCTCGCGCCGCCGGAGAAATTGCCGCGCGGCGAACCCGTGCCGGCGGCTCCTCAACTCCTTGCGCTCGCGCTGGCGCGCCGGCCCGATCTGCGAGCGCTGGAGATGCGCATCGCCGGCGACCGGGCGGCCTTGGCTCTCGCCGTCAAAGATTATTGGCCCGACCTGGAAGTCGCCGCCGCTTACGACACGATTATGGGCAACGGCCCCATGCGCGACCTTGCCCCGCAAATCGGCCTGCGCATGAACCTGCCGGTTCGCACGGGGAAACGCCACGCCGCTGTCGCCGAGGCCCAGGCGAAAATCTCGCAGCGCTGCGCCGAACTGGCGGCCAAGATCGATCTGGTCAAGTTTCAGGTGCAAGAAGCTTACGAGCAAATCGTCGAGAGCGAACGCATCATCCAGTTGTATGAAACGAAGATCCTGCCTCAGTCGGAAGAAAATGTGAAGGCGGCCCAAAACGCTTATGTCACGGGCAAGACGCCCTTCGTGAGCCTGATCGAAGCCCAGCGCAGTCTTGTCGCCCAGCGCGATCGCAGTTTTGAGGCCGCCGCCGACGCAAGCCGCCGCCGGGCCACGCTCGACCGCCTCATCGGCCAATCGCCATGAACGTGCGGGCGATTGCCTTTCCGTCGAAGCCCGAGTGGGGTATAGTGCTGATATGAGACCTCGGCGTCGGAATTTGCTTTTCACGTTGATGATTTCGCTGACGGCGTTCGCCACGCTGTTCGCGACGTCGCCGCATCTGGAATGTCTTTGCCCCGACGGTTCACGTAAACCGATTTGTCTGAGTCATTTTTTCGGCGACGCCCATTGCTGGATACGAACGACCGAACCGGCCGAAGAACCCGCATGCTGTTGCAGCCACGCGAAACCGACCAAGCCTCTCGTCGCGGTCGCATCTCGAAACCCGTCCGGCGAACCCGCGGTGAGCATTCCGGCATGCGGTAAGGAACTGGCGCAGACGTTCGCCTGCGCCGATGACCACGCAGACCGCTCCACTCTCATCGACTCCGTTTCCGCATGCATCGCCGATGGCGCTACTCCCGTTTTGTCCCCTTCCGCAGCCACGACATCCAGCCAGCTTTCGTTGCCCGCTCTGTGGCCTCCTGCCGATTTCGTCATTTTGCATCAGCGCCTTCGTATTTGATTCTTCGCAAGTCATTTCTTTTTAATGTGCCGGCTTGACCGTCCCCTGGCGGTGAAGTCGGGCCGCGATCAATCTTCGTTTCGAATCATTGCCTCCACCCTCTCCCCATACGGAGAAGCGACTATGACCGATCGTGATTTGCATACGCCCGATGTCGACGCGCCCCATGTGGACGCGTCCAGTCTCCCCGATGAAGGCGGTCTGCATGCCCCGTCGGACCTCAGCCGCTGGGGCAAATTTTGGTGGTGGTTTCACTTCGCCATTCTGTTAAAGCTGGCTCGGTTGCGTTTCATTGGGCTGCTCGTGCTCATCGGCCTCATCATCGTGAAGTGGGATAACCTGATCGCGTATTACGATCGCTGGACTCGTCCCGCGAACGCCTCGGCGCAGGTGCAGGCGGATACGGAATATTTCTGTCCCATGCATCCGACAGTGATTCGCGACAACCCCAAGGAGAAATGTCCGATCTGCTTCATGCCGCTTTCGAAGCGCAAGAAGGGAGAGGCGGACGCCCAAGCGCTCCCGGCCGGCATCGCCAATCGCGTGCAGCTTTCGCCGTACCGCGTTGTGCAGGCGGGGATTCGAACGTCGCCAGTCGAGTATGTGCCTCTCGCGAAGGAGATCGTCACCGTCGGCACCGTCGAGTTCAACGAACGCAATCTCAAGCACATTGCCGCACGAGTCAAGGGGCGCATCGACACGCTCTACGTCAACGAGACCGGGCAGACCGTGGAAGCGGGCGATGAGCTGGCGTCGCTTTACAGTCCCGACCTGGTCGTCAGCATGCAAAGCCTGCTCGACGCCCAACGCTCGGCGAACAAGACGATGCTGCGCGACAACGTCGAGCGGTTGCGACTCTGGGGCATCAGCGACGATCAGATCGAAAACATCCTGACCACGGGCAAGGCGAATACGCATTTGAAGATTCGCGCTCCCATCAAGGGGCACATCATCAAAAAATACGTCCGCGAGGGACAGTACGTCGAAGAAGGGAGTCCTCTTTATGATGTCGCCGACCTATCGTCGGTCTGGGTGCAGGCCCAGGTTTATGAGGACGATATTCCCTTCCTCGGTTTTCAGCCCCACCAGCATGATCGCCGCATTCGCGAGGGGGCCAAGATTCCCGTCACGGCCACCGCACGCACGGCTCCCGGAGAAACGTTTCGCGGCATGCTGAGCTTCGTGTATCCGCATGTCGATCAAGAGACGCGGACGCTGACCATTCGTTTTGAACTGGCGAACCCGGGGCATAAATTGCGCCCTGGAACGACCTGCACCGTCACGATCAAGCCGCCGCTCGATTTCGTCCCGTTTCTTCATAAGAACGCGATCGACGTCTGGACGCAGACCTCGCGAGCCGCCGGCGTCATGCAGGCGCTCACCGGTGCGGGCGCCGCCATCGATCTCTTCGCAGCCTTGCAATTCGCCCAGGCCGAGGCGGCATTAAAGGGGGGCGAAACGATCGCCGTGCCCGAAAGCGCGGTCATCGATACCGGCGCTCAGCAGATCGTCTACCGCGAGATCGTGCCGGGGCAATACGAAGGGGTCAAGGTCGTGCTCGGACCGCGGCTCACGGGGGCGAACGAGGTGGCCTATTACCCGGTGCTGAGCGGGCTTGCGGTCGGCGAAAACGTCGTCACGTCGGGTTCGTTTCTGCTCGACGCCGAGACGCGCCTGAATCCGGCCGCCGGCTCGATCTACTTTGGCGGCAGCGGCGGCAAGTCGAACTCAGGGCAGGGTACGGTGAATGCCGTGCGGCCGTCGACGCCGGAAGACGACGAGCAGAAATTCAAGGCCGTGCTCGCGAAGCTGTCCGGCGCCGATCGTCGGCTCGCGGAATCGCAGAAAGTCTGCCCCGTCCTGCTCGGCAAACTCGGTTCGATGGGGATGCCGGTGAAAGTCATCCTCGAAGGACAGACGGTCTTTCTCTGTTGCGGTTCCTGCGAAGCCAAAGCCCGCGCCAATCCGGCGGCGACACTCGCCAAAACCATGGAGCTGATGCAGAAAGGTTCGCCCCCAGCGCTCCTCAAGGGGCTATCGGCCAAGGATCGCGCGGAGATCCGCACCAATCTCGCGAAGCTCGCCCCCGCGGAACGCACGCTCGCGGAGTCGCAGCGGCTATGCCCCGTCACCGAGGAGCCGCTCGGCTCGATGGGCGTTCCGCTCAAGATCTCGGTGCGCGGCCAACCGGTGTTCCTGTGCTGCGAAGGTTGCGACCGCATCGCCCAGCGCGACCCAGCGAAAACTCTGGCGCTCGTCGAATCGTATCGAAAATCGAAATAGGTTAAAGTTGTTTCATTTAAGGAGTCTTTGATATGTCGAACCTTCTCCGAACGGGCCTGAGCGGCCTCGCCCTCTGTGCAATTCTTGTCGGGTGCGCTCCGCAGCCCAAGGCGGCGCACGAGTACGACATCGTCGGCAAAGTCACCGCGATCGCCGCCGACAAATCGACCGCCACCATCGATCACGAGGCGATTCCGGGCCTCATGAAGGGGATGGAGATGAAGTTTCGCCTCGCCAACCCCGAAGTCGTGAAGGGGATCGAACCCGGCGACGCCGTGACGGGTAAGTTGCGGACGCAAGACGGCTTCACGATCGTGAGCCTCGTCAAGACTCCCGCGGAGAAATCGAAGTGATTGAAAAGATCATCGAATATTCGATCCGCAATCGCTTCATCGTGCTGACGATCACGGCCGCCTTCACGCTGTGGGGCGTTTACGCACTCGTCAACACGCCCGTCGATGCGGTTCCCGATCTCGGGGAAAACCAGGTGATCGTTTTTACCGACTGGATGGGTCGCAGCCCGCGCGAGATCGAGGATCAGATCACCTACCCCCTGTCGCGCAAGCTGCAAGGGCTTGCTGGCGTCAAGGCGGTGCGGTCGACATCTGAGTTCAATTTCTCGATGATCACGATCATCTTCGAAGATAACGTCAATTTCTATTTCGCCCGGCAACGCGTGACCGAGAAACTCGCCCAGGCGAACACGTTCCTGCCTCCCAGCGTTGTTCCGTATCTGGGACCGGACGCGACCGCTCTGGGGCAAATCTTCTGGTACACCGTCGAATCGTCCACGGCCGAACCCGTCGACCCGCAACGATTGTGGGCGCTCAACAAGTTCTACATCGCCCCGCAGTTCAACGCCGCTCTGGGCGTCGCCGATGTCGCCACCGTTGGCGGCAAACCCCTCGAATATCAGATCGACGTACGCCCCGAATCGCTGCGGTCGTACGGCGTCACGCTCGGCGAGCTCTACTCGGCCGTCGCGCGCAGCAACATGCCGGCCGGCGGCGGCGTCATCCAAAAGAACAACGCCGAGTATCTGGTTCGCGGCGTCGGCTACATCAAAGACCTCCGCGACATCGAGAACGCCGTCGTCAAGCAAGTGGAAGGGGTGCCGATCTACGTCAAGAACGTGGCCACCGTGCAAATGGGAACGCAATTTCGCCGCAGCGTCTTCGAGAAGGACGGCAACGAAGTCGTCGGCGGCGGCGTCATCATGCGCTTCGGCGAAAATCCGCTTGCCGTCACAAAACGCGTCAAAGACAAGATCCAGGAGTTGCAG
>JBAXFO010000068.1:0-11216 GCA_037139885.1 Planctomycetota bacterium | reverse complement strand
GAAGTGGGGACCGGTTTTCACCCCGAACTCAGTGGTCGGGAGAATATTTTCCTCAACGGCAGTATCCTGGGGATGTCGCGTCGGGAGATCAAATCGAAGTTCGACGAGATTACCGCATTCGCCGATCTGGACAAGTTTTTGGATACCCCCGTCAAACGATACTCGAGCGGTATGTTCGTGCGATTGGCGTTCGCGGTCGCGGCCCACTTGCAACCCGAAGTCTTGATTGTCGACGAAGTCTTGGCGGTCGGAGACGCACAATTTCAGAAGAAATGTCTCGGCCGCATGAAAGACATCTCCCGTCAAAATCGAACCGTTTTGTTCGTCAGCCACAATACGCATGCGGTCCTGGGGCTGTGCGACACGGTTGTGTGGCTGGAATCGGGCCGGATCAAGCTCCAGGGCGGCCCGCGCGAGATCGTCTCGACGTATCTTTCGGACCGCAGTTCGGAGGAATGGTCGAAGACCTGGGAAGGCGATGCGAAAGCCCCAGGCAACGCCAAGGTGACGCTCCGCAACGTTTTGCTGGAACCCGATTTTCGAGAAGGGGAAGGGAAGATTTCGCTGGAGACTTCCCTCCAGTTTACGTTCGACGTAATCAATCACGTGCCTGGCGCCCAGTTGCATTTGAGCGTGCATCTCGTTGAGGTCGAGAAAGGATGCATCCTCTGCACCACGTCGGCGCCGCGATGTCATGAAGCGGGCGTCATCCGCTCCGGCTTCCGGCTGCCGGGCGGACTCGTGAATGACGGGACGTTTTTTCTGCGCGTCATCGTGGTGGAAGATGGCGTCAACCCGATCTTGGTCGTGAACGAGGCGCTCTTTTTTACGATTCACGACACCGAGCGGACGAGCGGGTGGTATGGAAAATGGGAAGGGGCCGTGCGGCCGCGACTGAACTGGACGGTTGAAAACGCCCAGGCGATTTGACTTTCAAACCGACGTCGGGAGACAAGGTTCCCTAGATGCTTCCTGCCAAGTCCGTACAACTGGCGACCGTATCGAGTCTTTTTCCCAGGCAGCTCAACGCCTACTGGAAAACGCGCGGCATCGAAACAGTGACGGTGTCGAAAGACATCAGTCGCGCCGAAGCTCGCGATCTCACCGCGCGCGGTCCTGGGAAATTCGTCAGCGCCTGGGAAAAGGAATCGCGCGCCTATGCGGCTCTGCGCTCGGTCGCCATGCACGCCGGCGCCATGCTCGAAGGCGCGACGTTTCCCTACATTCGCGATTACCACGAACGCCGCACGAAACGCGTGCTGGCGCGCAAGTCGTGGGAATGGGGATTTTGCGACAAGCTGGCCAGCGCCTATCCCCTGGCGCGTTCGGCGTTGGCGGAGAACCCCAGCTTCGTCTTCGGTCAGGAGATTGGCGACTACGGATTGGCCACGGCCCTCTGCCGGCGCGTGCCGACTTTTCTCTTTCCGTGGGGCGGCGACGTTTATTACAGCGCCGAGACTTCGCCGGCGTTTTACGCCATGATTCATTACGCGCTACACGCCGTCGATCTTGTCTTTCCCAGTTCCACATCGGCCGCCAAGCACATCGTGAATCGTTTCGCGCTGCCGCCCGAAAAGGTTATGCCGATTTCCTGGGGCATCGATCTCCGTCGCTTCACGCGCGCTGAGGGCGCTGTTCGCGAACAGCTCCGGGAGAAATGGCGAATCCCCCCGGGCAAAAAGGTGTTGCTCAACTCGCGCCGATTCCATCCCGATTGGGGAGGAGATGCGGCCATTGCCGCGTTCATCGAGGTTCTGCGCCGCCGCTCCGATGTGCAGTGCGTCGTCTTTTCCGGCCCAGGGACAGAAGCCTTGTTGCGCGACGCGGAACGCCAGATCGCCCGCCACGGCCTGGCGGACTCGTTCACTCTGCTCTTTGGAGAATTGCCCCTAAGCGATGTCGCCGAACTGATGTCGCTGAGCGATGTCTTCCTTTCTTTGATGACCTTGGGGGACATGCGCTCGGCCAGCGTTTTGCAAGCCGCCGCGGCGGGAGGAACGCCGATTCTCAGTCGCTCGCCGGAATGGAGCCACTTGACCGCCGAAGGCTTCCGCGCTTTACTGGTGAATCCCAGCGACAGCGACGAAACATCGCGTGCGATTCTCGACGCACTCATCAACGCCGATTGGGCGGCAAGCGTCCGACGCGACAATCGCCTCTGGCTTGAGGCCAATGAAAACTGCGAGACGCAATTGGCTCGAATGCTCGACGCCATCACTCTAATTTGCGAACGTCGCCAATCCCCCCTGAGAAGTTGAAATGACGCCCAACCTCGATCCCAGCGAATTGCGTACGCTCGGTCTCGGCGCCGTCGGAACCGATGTGCGCATCCATCGTTCGGTCCTATTTTTCGGCCAGCACAATGTGTTCATCGGCAATCATGTGCGCATCGATTGCCAGGCTGTGATCGCCGCGGGCGAGGCAGGCATCTACATTGGCGATCACATTCATCTCGCGGCCGGCGTTTATCTTTTTGGCTCCGGCGGCAAAGTGACGCTGGGCGATTTTTGCGGACTCTCCGCGCGCGTTTGCGTCTACACCGCATCGGACGATTACGTCGACGGTTTTTTGACGGGCCCAACGGTTCCGGAACCGTATAAGAAGTTGGCGCGGGGAGACGTGTTCGCCGAAAAGCACGTCATCGTCGGGGCCGGCTCGATCATTCTGCCAGGAGTCCACCTGGGATTTGGAGCAGCCGTCGGAGCTCTGACCGTGGTCCGCAAGGCGGTCGGCCCAGGCGATATCGTCGCCGGCAACCCGGCTCGACCGTTAGCCAAACAGCGCGATGTCGCCCGGCTTCGGAATCTCGAAGCCCAACTGTTGAACGATGAGAAAACCATGCCGCAAGGCTGAAAAGGCGGGGTCTGCATGCGCGAACTGAAAAGCCTCGCCCTCTTCGGCGGCGTTCCGCGATTTCCGAAGCCGCTCTTCGTCGGCTGTCCGAATCGCCCCCCGCGCGCCAAGCTCTTCGCGCGCTGGCGCGCGATGCTCGAGCGCAACTGGTTGACGAACGACGGCCCTTTGGTCAAGGAATTCGAGGACCGAATTTGCCGAATCGTCGGCGCCAAACATTGCATGGCGACGTGCAATGCGACGATCGGCCTCGAGATCGCGGCCAAAGCTCTGGAGTTGCAAGGCGAGGTGATCGTCCCCTCGTTCACGTTCGTCGCGACGGCGCATAGTCTGCAGTGGCTGGGGATTTCGCCGGTGTTTTGCGATATCGATCCGCGCACGCACAATCTCGACCCCGACAAGGTCGAGGCGCTCATCACGCCGCGAACGACGGGCATTCTCGGCGTCCATGTCTGGGGCAGGCCGTGCGCCGTCGAACCTCTTTCGCGAATCGCCGCCGCCCATCGACTCACTTTGATGTTCGACGCCGCTCACGGGTTCGGCTGTTCCTCGCAAGGGCGAATGATCGGCTCGTTTGGAGCGGCCGAGGTCTTTAGCTTCCATGCCACGAAATTCATCAACGCGTTCGAAGGCGGCGCCATCGTCACCAACGACGATCGACTCGCCCACAAGATCCGCTTGATGCGCAACTTCGGCTTCGTCGGCTACGACCGCGTCGCCTCGATCGGCACGAACGGCAAAATGAGCGAAGCGTCCGCGGCCATGGGCGTTTCGTCGCTTGAGTCGCTCGACGACATTGTCGCTCGCAACCGGAGCAACTACGAACAATACTGTAAGTCGATCGACGCGATTCGCGGACTGGAAATCGTGCGCTACGACGAACGCGAACGCAATAATTTCCAATACATCGTCATCGAAGTTTCCGAAAACGAATTCGGGCTTTCCCGCGATGAACTGTGCGAATTCCTGCACCTGGAAAACGTGATGGCGCGCCGATACTTTTTCCCCGGTTGCCACCAGATGGAACCCTACCGTTCCGCGGATGACGCCCGCGCCCCCGACTTGCCGGCGACTTTGAATCTTACCGAACGCGTCATGTCGCTGCCGACGGGATTGGCCGTTCGCGAGGGCGCGATTCGAAAAATCGCCGAACTGATCGCCGCCGCTTCGAAGTATCGTACGGACATTCGCACGCGCCTGGCGGAGCGGCGGCTTTAGCAGTCGAACTTTTTGGAGACGACCCGCGGCGGTCGATCCCCGCGGTTTTCTAATGACGATCGGACGATGTCATGACCGAAGCGAAATCTCAATGGGAACCCGCGACGTTCTCATTCGGCAAGAACTGGCAGTCTTTTCTTGCGAAGAACTATTCCGCGGAACGCGCCGCCATTTCGAAAGCTTGCCTCGCGTCGTTTCTCCAGGTGAGCGACCTGCGCGGCAAAACGTTCATCGACGTCGGTTGCGGCAGCGGGCTGTCGTCGCTGGCGGCTTACGATCTGGGCGTGCGCGAAATCCTGAGCTTCGACCTCGATCCGCACTCGGTCGACGCGACTCTCAGCTTGCGGAAGCTGCGCGACGATCCCGCCAACTGGACTGTCTTACGCGGTTCCGCCCTTGATGAGGCGTTCCTCAAATCGCTGGGCCAATGGGACATCGTTTACTCGTGGGGCGTGCTGCATCATACCGGGCAGATGTGGAACGCCGTCCGCAACGCACGCACGCTACTCAAGGCTGACGGCCTCTTCTTTATCGCTCTCTACACTACCAGCCCGCTTTCCGACTATTGGATTCGGATCAAGAAGTCCTACAACCGCGGCGGTTCGCTGCGCAAGCGTCTCATGGAGGCGCATTATGTCTGGCGACAACTCGTGGCGCCGAATCTGGCGATGCCCTGGCGGATCGCCAGGGCCGTCAACGACTACAAGAAAAGCCGCGGCATGGACTATATGACCGATGTTCGCGATTGGCTGGGCGGTTGGCCGTACGAAGACGCCCGCATCGAAGAGGTCTGGCGCTTCGGCGTTCGCGATTTGGGGCTGACGCTCGTTAACCTCAAGACCGGCGAAGCCTGCACCGAGTATCTTTTCGCCGGCCCCGAGTTTTCGGAGCGGAGCTTGCCGCTCAGTCCGCGGGAATCGATCGTTCGCGGGTCTCCTCAGGAGAACGCGGACAGCGTGTGATGCTGCCATCGTTCTCCTGCGGAGAACCGCGAACAACGAAAGCGTTCTTGAATCGTACGAGGCCAACTCGCATGTGTGGAATCGCAGGCGTCGTCCAGTGGAAAGGCGAAGTCGATCGCGCCGAGATCGAGGCGATGACCGCCGCCGTGCGCCATCGCGGCCCCGACGGCGAGGGCTTCTTCGTGCGCGAAGGCGTCATGCTCGGCCATCGCCGACTCGCCATCATCGATCTCGAAGGAGGCAAGCAACCGCTCGCGAACGAAACGGGCTCCGTCTGGATCACCTTCAACGGCGAAATCTACAACTACAAAGTCCTGCGCGCGGAACTCATCGAACGAGGCCATCGCTTCGCCACGCACAGCGACACCGAAGTCATCGTCCATGCTTATGAAGAATGGGGCACGGACGCCGCCAGCCGCCTGCGCGGCATGTTCGCCTTCGTCATCGCCGATTTCGACCGCCGCCGCGTCTTCATGGCCCGCGATCAATTCGGCATCAAACCGCTCTTCTACCGCTTCGCCGACGATCGCATGACCTTCGGCTCCGAGATCGCCGCGCTGCAAGCCGCTCGCGATCGGTCCACGCGTCTGCGGCCCGAGGGAATCGACGCGTTTCTGCGTTACCGCTACGTTCCCGGCCCCGAAACGATCTTTCAAGACATCCGCCAGCTCCCCCCCGCGACATCGCTCACATTCGACTTCGACGGCGGCCATCGGCAGGAACGCACCTACTGGACTTTACGCTTCGAGCCCGATGAAACGCGTTCGCTCGATTCCTGGCTCGAAGAATTCGACGCCGTCTTGCAGGAATCGGTACGCGCCCATCTCGTCGCCGATGTGCCGTTTGGCGTCTTTCTCTCGGGAGGCATCGATTCGACCCTGGTCGCCCGGGCCATGCGCGACGAACTCAATCACTCGGTCATCGCCTTTTCGATCGGCTTTAACGAGGAACAATTCTCCGAACTCAAATATGCCGAGCACGCGGCAAAAACTTTGGGCATTGATTTGCGTACGGAGATTGTGACGCCAAACATCGCGGAGATTCTGCCGCAACTCGTCGTCCAGCACGGCCAACCCTACGCCGACACGTCCATGATTCCGACGTGGTATTTGTGCCGCCTGGCGCGGCGCAGCGTGCCGATGGTGCTCTCGGGCGACGGCGGCGACGAGGCGTTCGGCGGCTATCTGCGTTACGCCTGCTATTTGCGCGATAGCTGGCTCGTCGAAGCTCTCGGCGTCCTGGCCAAACCGCACTCCGCCCCTTCCGGTCTCAGGCGCTTCATGCGTCGAGCCGTGCCGACATCGGCCAACCGCGTCGCCTGTTTCGAAGACTGGGTCGGCCTCATTCCCTGGGAGCAGCGCCGGCGCGTGTGGAAGCGCGAATTCGCGCCGATCGCAAGGCACGTCAACCCCACGTTCGCCGACGCCGCCGCGCGGGGCGAGCCGTTCGACGCCCTCGGCCGCACGCAGTATCTCGATTTTCGCACGTATTTGCCCTACGACATTCTCGCGAAGGTCGACATCGCCAGCATGGCCCACGGCCTGGAGGTGCGCCCGCCGCTCATCGACACGCGCGTCGTCGAATTCGCCGCGCGCTTGCCGATGGCGGCGCGCCTCGGCCCTGGCGGTTCGCGCCCGGCGTTGCCGTTCTCGTGGCGGCTGCGTCCCCGGCATGAACATCCCTGGACCCTCAAATGGCTGCCGAAGCGCTCGCTCAGCCGGCGCTTCGACGATTCCTTCGTCCATCGCCCGAAAATGGGCTTCGGCATCCCCGAAACGCAATGGCTCCAGCCCAACGCCCCCGTCCGCCGGCTCTACGACGAACTCGTCGCCCCTGCGAACGCCCGCATCAAACAATGGTTTCGCACCGAAACGCTCGATGCCTGGATGGCTCGTCTTGACTCCCCCTCGTCGACCTCCGGCTACCTCTGGTCGATCCTGATCCTGGCGCTCTGGCTCGAGCAAAACCCCGGCGCCAGCTTTTGATCCAAAGGTGGATTGTGTCGACGCTGCCCCTTCGAGTCTGCTTCCATTGCCTGTTCGCATACCCGCTGTTCGACGCCCGCTCGACGCGACTCTTCGGCGGCGCGGAAGTCCGGGCAAGCTACTTCGCTCGGGAGTTGGCTCGGCGCCCCGGGCTGCAAGTCCATTTCATGGTCGCCGACGAGGGGCAGCCTCCTTGCCAGGTCTTCGATGGCGTCACCGTCTTTGTCGATCCCGACAATCCGTATCTCTCCGAACGATTCTTCGAAAACGCTTACGCAGGATATCTCGCCTGCTGCGATCCGCAGCCGTCCTTCCCGTATTTCCGCATTCAAACCTGGCGGGCCGCTCTCTTGTGGCAACTCCCTGCCCTGGCGTTCCATCGCCTGTGCTACCTCCCCTGGCGGCGGCGCGTGCACCGCAGACCTCGGCCCGTGCCCGCCTCCTTGCCTCAAGCGTTCGAGGTCTATTGTCTGTTTCACATCAACGAGACGACGGCCGACATCATCGCCGCCTGCCGAAGCGAGGGGGGTCCGAAAACCGTCGTCTTCCTGATCCACGACATCGATGTCGACGACGACCCCAGCGCGGGCTCCGAGCGCCTCTCGCCGCGAGCCTTCGCTCTGAAGAACGCCGACCTGATCGTCGCCCAAACGCAAGTCCAGGTCGACCGCCTTCGGCAACGCTTTCAACGCGACGCGCTCGTCATCCGCAATCCGATCGAACTGGCCGTCCCCGAACACCACGCGGAAACGCCGCGGAACGTCGCCCTCTGGATCGGCCGCTCCCAGCGGGACGCCAGTTTCCATAAACGGCCCGACGTTCTGTTCGAACTCGCCCGGCTCTGTCCGGACATCGCGTTTCTGGCGATTCTCAATCCGGACGATCCCGTGCACTTCAAGGAACTCATGCGCGAACGACCGGACAATGTTGAAGTCGTCGAAAAAGTCCCCTTCGCCGAGATGGACGCCGTCTTCGCGCGGACTCGCCTTTTCATCAACACGTCCGGCTCCGAGGGATTTCCCAATACCTTCCTCCAGGCCGGCAAACACTCGGTCCCGATCGTCTCCCTCGCCGTCGATCCCGGCGGCATGCTCTCGCAACATGGCGCCGGCATCGCCTGCGGCGGCGATCTCGCCCTCATGGCTCGCGAACTCAAACGCCTCTGGGCGGACTCCCAAGCCCTCCGCGATCTCGGCCGCCACGCCCGCATTTACGTCGAACGGTTCCACGACATCCGCCATTCCGGCGACGCCCTCGAAGCCGCGCTGCAGGCTTTATGCCAGGCACCGTCTTGACGCCGTTGTTTTCGCCCGCCCTGCCGATCCGATCGCCACGAACCTTTCTCCCTCAGGAATTGTCTCCCACGCAGGGTCGACTTTCTTCGTGAGGTGGGGATCGTAAGCGAGGGCGTCGTCCCAGCCGAAGGGGGTCTCTTTGAAGGCCAGGGAATGTGCCAGAACTGAGCGACGATCCGCTTGGCGTTCGCCTGTTTGAGCATGCGCGGCATCCGCGTGAATTGACCTGCCGAGACAGCGACTCCACCGTGGACCCGATCCTTGGACCGAACGAGCATCGGCAGGTCGGGCGAATGGCGCTGCTTCTCGTCAAACTTCACGACAGCGCCCGGAAATTCCGGCGTCGGGCGGGCTCAATTCCCGAGGTGGTAGGCGTCGATCAACCTCTCGACATCGAACCGCGACAGGTTCGCTTTGAGCGTGGCGACACCCGTGGCCCGGTCGACGATGCCGACATCGTATTCGTCGCCTCCCGTTCGCCAGACGAGGACTTCGATCAAAGGGCGCTTGCGAAAGCTATGGGTTTCGAGCGGCGCGCCTCGCTCCGCGACCCAGTCTTTGTGCACCTTGACGGAGCCCGTCGGAGTCTTGGGAAAAACGGTCTCGACGACCGTAACGGATTTGCGATGCTCAGCCGTCCCTTTGGGCGCTTTGGCTTTCGGCAGCGCGGGTTTGACGTTGGCCGCCACCTGCGTCTTTTGCGGCCGAAGCGCTGCGATCGACGCCACAGCGACCACCGCCACGACCGCAAACGCCCCTCCGCCAACAAGAATCGGCATCTGATACCGACCCCAAATCGATTGCTCGAGTCGCGGCGGCTTGGCGCTCGTGAGAACATCCTCCGCAACGCCCCCCGCAGCGTCAAAACCGCTCGGCGAACTCGGCAGCGGCGGAACGCCCCCGGCGAGAAACGGCATGACAACATGCGGCGGCGCCCAGGCGCCCGACGTGCCCTGAGACAACAGATCCGCCGGCGTCAGTTGCCCAGCCACCGCCATCTGCTGGAGCTGCGGCAAGCTATACGGCCCAAACGTCTGCCCTGCCCGAAGGAGATACCAATCGTTGCTCATACCCTCAAGTTTAGCGTTCTGGCCGACGTCGCGGTAGTTGGCGATCGCCTGCTTTACAAAATCGTTGTCGCTTCGAACGCAACCCGTTCTTTCGTGATGGGATGAGCGAACGCCAGCCGCCAGGCGTGCAGACACAAGGGCGGAGCGTCGACCGTGAGCGTTTGCGTGTCGCCCATTTGCTGGTCAGGCAGATACGCCGGGTCGCCGAGGATTGGCCAACCGAGATCCCAGAGGTGAACGCGAATCTGATTGGTTCGGCCCGTGAGTGGCCGTACTTCCAACAGGGCCGTACCGTCGGGGTCCCGGCGTCGAACGAGAAAATCGGTCCGCGCGGGCAAGCCGTGCGAGTCCACGTCGCGACCGCCCAAGACGCCGGCCGTCGCTCGAATCGGCGCCGTCGAGCAAAACGCATCCTCCGGCGGATGGCCGACGACGCGGGCCAGGTAAGTCTTTTCCACCGTTCCCGCCTCGAACTGCGCTTGCAGCAATTTGGCGAAGTGGGCCGTGCGGGCGAAGACGATCAGACCGGTGGTGTTGGCGTCAAGCCGATGGGCGGGCCTTGGCTTTTGCGGACGATAGACCTGGGCCAGAATGTACGCCAGCGTATTGCGGTTGAACCGTCCGCTCGGGTGCGTCGGCAACGGCGCCGGCTTGTCGACGACGATCATCGCTTCGTCCTCGTAGAGCAGTCGAATGTCCGCGTTCACGTCCGGTTCGCGCGTGTTGGGCAGATGATGTAAGAACGAATTGCCTTCGCGGACGATGTGGTCCGGCCCCACGCGTTGCCGGTCGCTATCCAAAAATCGGCCTTGGTCGCAAAGCGTTCGCCAATGCTCGGGCGGCCAAAGAGGAAAAGCCCTGACAGCAGATCCAGCAGCGTGCGGCCGTCGTATGCCGCCGGGGTGTTGACGGGCCGATAGTTGTCGTACGGCTCGCTGCCGGGGAGCGGATCGGCGGCCCGGCGCAGCGCCTCTTGACGGTCTTCCAGGGCGCGCCGGCGCTGTTCGTCCGTGGGCACGAAGCAAAAGGGGCACGACTTCCCCTCGGCGAAGCGAGCGTCGGATTGGTGCTCTTCCGTAAGCGGCGTCCAACATACGAAACATTGGGTGTTGGCGGTTTCACGCAGGCTGGCGTCGAGGCCGACGCGCTGGTCGAAGACGAAGCATTCGCCGTGGTAGTGGGCGCCGCCGACTTCTTCGAAGTACTTGAGGATGCCGCCGTCGAGTTGGTAGACATGGCGAAAGCCTTCGCGCCGCAGGAACGGCCCGGCCTTCTCGCAGCGAATGCCGCCGGTGCAAAACATGACGATCGGTCGATCTTTGAGGTCTTCCGGCAGTTGGCGGGCCGCGTCGGGAAAATCCCGGAAGCGGCGAATCCCCAGGTCGAGCGCGGCATCGAAGGTGCCGAGCTTGACCTCGTATTCGTTGCGTGTATCGAGCAGTGCGACGGGCCGACCTTCGTCGAGCCAGGTCTTGAGTTCGCGGGCGGAGATCTTGGGAGCAGGTCGCCGGCTTGGATCGACCCCGTCGACGCCGAACGCGATGATCTCTTTCTTGATTTTGACCAGCATGCGGGAAAAAGGCTGATGATCGCTGGCGCTGATCTTGACTTGCAGATCGTCCAGCCCGGGGATCGACCGCAGTTCGGCCAGCAAACGGTCCGCGGCATCGGCTTCGCCCGCCACGAACAAATTGACCCCTTCGGGCGCGAGGAGAATGGTCCCCTTGAGGGTCCAGGTCTTACAACGTTCGGCAAGACGTTCGCGCAGGGCTTTGAGGTTTTCTAGCGCCGCGAACTTGTACCCAGCGATGTTTTGAATGGCGTGCATAGGTC
>JBAXFO010000067.1:0-11280 GCA_037139885.1 Planctomycetota bacterium | reverse complement strand
GACGAGGCGAAGCGCATCCTGACGTTTGCGTTCGCCAACGACATCGTCGGCCGCATCAAGCTGCCGGCGGTGCGCGAGGAAATCGAAGCGATTTTGGTCAACAGCTAGCGGCGGAAGCGAAAGCGATTATGAGCATCACCACCCCCTCGGCGACCCTTTTGCCTCAGATGGCGCCCCCCGCGATTCGAGCCGCGGCGTTCGATGTCGAACGCATACGCCGCGACTTTCCGATTCTGCACCAGCGCGTCCATGGCAAACCGCTCGTCTACTTCGACAACGCAGCCTCGACGCAGAAGCCGCTCGCCGTCATCGAAGCGATCCGCGATTACTACGAACGGGACCACGCCAACGTCCATCGCGGCGTGCACACCCTCAGCGAAAGGGCCACCAAGGCGTACGAAGAGGCGCGGCTCAAAGTCCAGAAGTTTCTGCACGCCAACTGCATCCGCGAGATCGTCTTCACCCGCGGCACGACCGAGGCGGCGAACATCGTCGCCAACAGCTTCGCCCGGCCGCACCTTCATGCCGGCGATGAAATCGTCGTCTCAACGCTCGAACATCATTCGAACATTGTCCCCTGGCAGATGGCGTGCCTGGAAAAGAACGCTCATCTGCGCGTCGTTCCCGTCAGCGACGCCGGCGAATTGCAGCTTGCCGAGCTCGAAAAACTGTTGACGCCGCGTGTGAAGCTCCTGGCGCTCGCTCATGTTTCGAACGCCATGGGCACGATCAATCCCATCAAGGAAATCATCGCCCTCGCTCATCGCCGCGGCATTCCGGTGTTCGTCGATGGAGCCCAGGCGGTATCCCATCTGCGCATCGACGTCCGCGATCTCGATTGCGATTTCTACGCCTTCTCCGGGCACAAACTTTACGGCCCGACAGGCATCGGCATTCTCTACGGCAAAGCGTCCAAGCTCGAGTTGATGCCGCCGTATCAGTTCGGCGGCGACATGATCCAACACGTGAGCTTCACCAAGACGACCTGGAACGAGCTTCCCTATAAGTTCGAAGCCGGCACTCCCAACATGGCCGGGGCGATCGGTCTCGGGGCGGCGATCGATTATGTCGAATCGGCCGGACTCGAACGCATCGCCGCTCATGAGCAACGCCTTCTCGAACACGCCACCAAGCGGCTGGCCGACATCCCTGGCGTCCGCATCGTCGGCACGGCCAAGCACAAGGTCGGCGTCGTTTCGTTCGTCGTCGACGATCTTTCGAATCTCGACGTCGGCGGCCAACTCGATCTGCATGGCGTCGCCGTTCGCACGGGCCATCATTGCTGCCAGCCGCTCATGGAACGCTTCGAGATCCCCGGCACCGTCCGGGCGTCGTTCGGCATGTACAATACGCTGGCCGAAGTCGATATTTTCGCCGACGCTCTCGAACGCATCATCGCCGCGGCCCGGCCTCGAGCCGTGCCCGCGAGCCCCGCGTACAGCTATCCCGGCCCGAAGGCGAGCACGCCGACGGAAGCCGCCGCGGATCTCGCCGAGTTTTTCGATTACGTGGAAGACTGGACGGAAAAATACCAGTACATCATCGACCTGGGCGGCAAGGTTCCGCCGCTGCCCGATCATCTACGCACCGAATCGAATCGCGTTCGCGGCTGCCAGAGCACCGTCTATCTCGATCTACGCAAAAAGCCCGGCACCACGGACATCATCGAATTCCTGGCCGACAGCGACGCCGACATCGTTCGCGGCCTGGTGGCGGTTTTGGAGTCGCTCTTCTCGGGCCAACGTGCGAAAGACGTCGCTGTGTTCGATATCGACGGCTTCTTCCGCCGCATCGGGCTCGACAAGAATCTCACGATGGGCCGCCGCAACGGCCTGGCGGAAATGACCCAACGCATCCGCGACTTCGCCGGCAAAGTCGCGAAGGAGGCGGTTTGATCATGGATCGCGTACCCCTGCCAATGGATGCTCCCGCCGCTGCGCCCGTCCCTGCGCCGCCCGGGCCGCCGCTGCCGCTCGCGGATCCGCTGTCGGCGGCTCAAATCGTCGAATTGAAGGACCGGATCGTGCAAGAGCTTTGCACGGTGTTCGATCCGGAGATCCCCGTCAATATTTACGAGTTGGGCCTCATCTACGAGATCGCGATCACTCCCGCGGCCGACGTGAAAATCCGCATGACGTTGACGACTCCCATGTGTCCTGCGGCAGGGTCGTTGCCAGGCGAGGTCGAGGCCAAGGTGCGCGGCGTCAAACCGGTGACGAGTTCCAAGGTAGAGCTCGTATGGGAACCGCCGTGGAATAAAGATCTTATGACGGAAGCCGCGAAGTTGCAGCTAGGAATCGATGATTGATCCCCAGGGATCGCGCGGCTCATCCCTGTTTTAAATCATATCGGGCGGTCGACACGTTTCCCCAATTCGCTGCGAATGAACGCGAGCGACTCTTCAATCGCTTCCACTCCCAGGACAAGCAATTCGCCCGGTTGCAGCGCTTGCAGCGCGGCCGCGATGGCTTGGCGCTCGTCGGGGGCGTCGTGCGACTCGCGCATGCGAGTTCCTCCCGCCAGGCCTTTCTTGAGGACGGCGTTGAGTTCGCCGTCAGCCCGACCCGAATGGCCGTAGTCGGCGTAGAGCACGACGCGGTCGAAGGCGTCGCCCATCATCTGACCCATGTCGAGCAGGTCGGCGTCGCGGCGGTTGCTGCCGCTGGTGACGATGGTGCGGCGCGGATGAGGGAAAACCTCGATGCCGGCGATGAGAGCGGAGACGGCTGAGGGGTTGTGTGCGTAATCGACGATGACGGTCGACGGGCCCACTTCCATGACATTGAAGCGTGCGGGGCATTCCTCGGCGTCTCCCCCGAAGGTGCGCAATCCCGCGCGAACGAAATCGAGCGACAGTCCATATCGCCACATCGCAGCGGCGGCGGCGAGCGCGTTTTCGATTTGAAACGGCACGCCGTGATGCAAGAACGGGATCTCGTCGATTTTGAGAAGCGTCTCTTCGCGCGCGCCATGCAAGAGCACGATTTCGCCCGCGCGAACGAAGACGGCGGACAGCCCTTTACGGCGATGCGCGTCGAGCGCCGGTTCATGTTCATCGCGGGCGAACATGACCACATCGCCCGGACAATGCTCGGCCATGGCGGCGACGAGCGGATCGGCGGCGTTGAGGATGCCCGTGCCGCATGAATCGACCGCTTCGACGACGACGCGTTTGACGCGGGCCAGTTCGTCGAGCGTTTCGATGCCGCGTAGGCCGAAGTGATCGCCCTGCCCGATGTTGGTGACGACGCCGATATCGCAGCGGTCGAAGCCGAGCCCTTCGCGAAGGATGCCGCCGCGTGCGGTTTCGAGCACGGCCACTTCGACGCGCGGATTGAGAAAGATCGAACGGGCGCTGTGCGGGCCGCTGCAATCGCGCGTCTCGGTGCGGCGGCCGTTCAGGTAGATGCCGTCGGTGCAGGTAAGGCCCACGCTGAGTCCCGCGGTGCGAAGCAGATGGGCGATGATGCGGCTCGTCGTTGTCTTGCCGTTGACGCCTGTAATGGCGATGACCGGGATGCGGCCGTTCGGGTTCGACATGTCATCCTTGGGGAACAACGATTCGACGATGGCCGCCCCCACATCGCGAGGCTTGCCGGCCGACGGTTCCAGATGCATGCGCAGGCCCGGCCCGGCGTTGACTTCGACGATCCCGCCCCCTTGGGCTTTCCACGGCTTCGACACATCTTCGACGATGAAATCGACCCCCGCGATATCGAGCCCGACGACGCGCGCCGCTTCGACCGCCGCCTGGGCGATTTCCGGATGCACCAGATCCGTCACATCCGCCGCGCTGCCGCCAGTGCTCAGATTTGCGTTGCGGCGAATGAGCACGAGCTGCGCCGATGCCGGGATCGAATCGGCCGTGAACCCTTGTTCGGCAAGAACGCCGAGGGCGATGGCGTCGAGCTTGATGAAGCTTTGCGGCGTCGCGTGGCCATCGCTGCGGCGCGGATCCTTGTTCACCTCTTCGATGAGCGAAGCGATCGTTGACCTGCCATCGCCCACCACCTGAGCCGGCTCGCGCAGCGACGCGGCGGTGAGTTTGCCTCCGACGATCAAGATACGATGGTCGCGCCCGGGCAGATAGTTCTCGACCATCACGAAAGCGCTTTCGCCGCGCGCCGTCGCATAGGCAGACCGCACCTGCTCCTCGTTCGTGAGATTGGCGGCCACGCCGCGGCCCTGGTTGCCGAAACGCGGCTTCACGACAACTGGTAGCCCGAGTTCCAGGGCCGCGGCCCAGGCGTCATCGGCATCGCTCACAGGCCGTCCCCAGGGCACGGGCACGCCGGCGTCGTACAGCAATTTCCGCGTCAGGTCTTTGTCTTGAGCGATCGCCTCGGCGATGATGGGCGTTTGATCGGTCTCGGCGGTCCAGATGCGGCGGAGATTCTTGGCCCAGCCGAGCTGCACGAGGCTGCCCGTGGTGAGCCGTCGGACGGGGATGCCGCGAGCGCGGGCGGCGTTGACGATCCCTTTCGTGCTTGGGCCCAGGCGAATGTCATGCGAGAGATGCCGTAAATGAGCGATCTTCTCCGCGCTGGGAAAGGAGGTGTCGTTGCGAGCGAGGTGTTCGGTCCACTGGAAAGCGGTCTCGAGACAGGCCCGGGCGAGCGTATCTTCGTCGTAATCAAAAACGAGCCGGACATGCCCGGGCTTGCGCGTTTCATGGACGGCGGCACGATTGCCGTGGAACTCCGTCGCGGCTTGAATGTGGCGGGTTAAACGCAGCAAGAGTTCGGCATAGCTGGGTGCGTCGTAGGCGATGGACGGGAGCGTCTTGATGTCGTCCGCGGGCCGGCGGTCGGCTCGATCTTCAAGGTCGAGCTCCGCCTCGATGACCGGTTCGCGCGACCAGATGCTGGGGCCACGCATGATCCAAATGCGTCCAAAGCGCATGCAAGATTCCCCCGATAAAGCGAAGAGCGAGGAGTCGGAAGCGGCTGCGTGGGAAGGGCTCAAAGGCGAGTCTTTCCCAGCGCGGTCGCTCCTGGCTCCCCGCTCTGCCGTTATATCGATTGCGGCGGCGAACGATCACACTTCGATGAGAGGCATCTCAGCGCTGATGATCGGGGCTTCGGCGGGATGCGGAATCGTGACGTTGTCTTGCGACAGCGCTTCGACCGTAGGCCGGGCGACGACCATCGCTTGATCGGCGACGAGCAGATACTCGGCGATGTAGCTGCCATAACGGCGGCGAACTTCCAGGGACAGATGCGGATAGCCCCGCAGCCGGCCGCGGCAGCCCTTCGAATGACAGAGGCACGGGCCCGTCAGCGCTTTGAATTCTTCTTCGAAGGTTTCGTAATCGAGCGTGAGCTCTTCGCCGGCGGCGATATCGCGGAGGGCGCGGATCTGGGCGCGCTCGACGCCACGACGCAGCACGATGCCGCAATTCGGCTCGCACGAGTGATTCAAGAACCGCATCGGCGACGGCGGCACCAAGTGCAGGTCGTTGTCGACCTGAATGGTGTGCATCGACCGTTCGGTGGTGGTGTCGCCCCAACCTTCGGTGACGAGATCGCCCTCGATGAACCCGCACGAAGCGACCGCGGCGACGCCGAGCCGGCCTTCGACAAGACTCACCAGGTTTTGCGACTCGCCCGATGCGATTGCATCGGGCTGCGATCTAAGGCGGAGGACATCCTCCAGGCTC
Organism: Planctomycetota bacterium; assembly: GCA_037139885.1. Taxonomy (GTDB): domain Bacteria; phylum Planctomycetota; class Planctomycetia; order Gemmatales; family Gemmataceae; genus JAIEPT01. Next base: position 5,621 of record JBAXFO010000067.1, on the reverse strand, counting down.
AGTTCGCGACCCCCTTGCTGCACGAATTTTTGCAGCAAGGCAACTCCATCATCAATCCGATCCGGCTGAATCACAAGTAGTTCTCCTGATACACAAGCGGCGAACGCGATTTCGATGGCCAGCATGCCGCCCTTGATCGAGCGCACATCTTGCACTCGTCTGGTTCTGGCCATCCCACGTTGAAACAACTCCGTGATTTCGCCTTCGCGTCGGCCGCGAAGGTAAGTGTCTTCATAAATGAACACGCGGTCGAACGCGGCTCCGAGCTGTTCGCCCTGAGCGACGATGTCGGCGTCGCGGCGGTCGCCAGCGGCCGAGTACACAACCGAGCGCTTGGCGTGCGGAAACTGGTCCAGCACTTCCAGCAGGCGGGCGACGGCGGAAGTATTGTGCCCATAATCGAGCACGACCGTGATGCCGCCGATATCCATGATGTTGAACCGGGCCGGCACCTGGTCCATCTTGGGGGCGAAGCTCTCCAGGCCGGCGCGAATCGTGTCGAGGGGCAACCCCAGGGCCCAGGCCGCCGCGGCCGCCGCCAGGACGTTTTCCACATGGAAGCCGACCCGGCCGCCTTGCGTCAGCGGCACCTTGACGAGCGAGAGGAGCTCGATCTCGTTCGCTCCCTCGGCCAGGACGATCGCATTATGGCGAGTAAAAATCGCTCGGCCACCGTTGGCCCGATGTTGGACGACGACCGGATGGTCGGCGGGGCGGGCGAAGAAAATGATGCTGCCCGAGCACCATTGCGTCATATTGACGACGAGAGGGTCGTTCGCATTCAAAACAGCGTGACCATTTTTTTGAACCGACCAAACAATCGTGCTTTTGACGTTCGCCAAAGCTTCGGGTGTGTCGATATCGCTCGTGCCCAGATGGTCGCCGTCGCCGATGTTGGTGACGATCGCCACATCGCAACGATCGAAGCCCAGGCCTTCGCGGAGAATGCCGCCGCGCGCGACTTCAAGCACGGCCGCGGTCGGTTCGGAATGATTCAGAATCACCTTCGCGCTTTTCGGTCCGCTGCAATCGCCCGTCATGATTCGGCACTGATTGAGATAAACGCCTTCGGTGCAGCACATGCCCACGACGGGGTGAATCTGAGCAAGAAGATGCGCGGTGAGCCGGGTGGTGGTCGTTTTACCATTCGTGCCCGTCACGCTCACGATGGGAATGCGCGAACTTTGCGGATCGGGATAAAGATGCTCGACGAGAGCCGCCGCCAACGGTGCGCCGGCGAACGACGTCAGATCGGGTTGGCCGATGACCGAAATGACGTAACCCTTCTGCTCTTCCAGCGGCACGGCGGGATTCGCGACGAGGATTTCGACCGCGGCCACATCCAGCCCGATCACCTGCGTGGCGTCGATCACGCGTTCGACGATGCGGGGGTGCAAGGTCGATGTAATGTCTTTGCCCGAGGCGTCGTGAGCGCTGACGACTTTCTGCCCGACCACGATCAAGCGATATTCATCGCCGGGAGCGCCCTGTTCCACCAACACCGAATAACCTTGATCGGCAATCGCCCGATACGCGGCTCGCACTTCGGCCTCGTTCGTGAGCAATCCCGATCCCGCGACGGTATTGACGAACTTCGTCCGCACCCGTGCCGGCAGTTCGCATTCCTGAGCCGCGGCCCAGGCATCGTCTTCGCTGCTCACCACGCGTCCATAAGGCGCCGGCACGCCCACGGCTGCGAGAAGCTCCCGCGCCAAAAGGCGATCGTAGGCGATGCCGTTGGCGACCGCGCTTGAGGCATCGGTCTGGCCATCGAGAACGCGGCGTTGGCGGGCTCCGAACCCCAGTTGAATGAGACCATTCGCATCGAGCAACCGAGCCGGAATCCGCTTTTCCTTGGCGGACGCGAGCACCGCCTGGGCGATGCACGTCGTCTTGTTCTTTTCGAGAAGGGCCGTGAGCAGCGCGACACGGGCGTCACGATCGAACGGTTGATCGAGCGCCGCCGCCAACACCAAATCAAGGCCCACTTCAAACGCGGCTCTTACGAGATCTTCATCCTTATAAGCAAGTGCGATCTTGTAGACACCTTCGGTATTGCTCATGCGCGTTTTGCCGTATTTGACCGGCGTGCCCGCCAGCGACTGCAACTCAAGCACAACGTGTTCGAGAATGTGAGCAAAATAGGTGCCGCGTTCGAGACGTTCGTAGAAACCGCCGGGTTTGCCTTCCGAGCAGTGATGTTCGGCCAACGTGGGGAGAAAGTCTTTGAGGCGCTCGTTGAAGCCGGGGATCTCGGAGGAGGCGAGGTCCTTCCATTCGGCAAGATCGACCCACGCTTCCAGCACGGGAAACCGAGCCCAAATATTGGGACCGCGCAGAGCCAGGGTTTTGAGAACTTTCATGCGAATCTCACCGGGAGGCAAGGGCTCCGGGTCGTGGTATGAGCGAGTTATTATGGGACGCTCAAGGTAGGGCGTGTAGGCTCCGCGCGAACCGTTCGCGGAAATACCTCACCGGTGGCGGTCATCCTTAGAAAAGTCGGCTTTTTCTTGGCCGACCTCCCAGAATTCCCGACCGGAAAAGACACAAACTCATCCAGCCGCTTCGAGCGCATTGCGTTCGCGCAGCATGGACAACGAGTTACGTCGAGTGGAGACAATCCGTCGAAATGCAAGGAGAGGAACGATTCAGGCGGGCTCGGGCGTTTAACTTCCCGTCTTGCGGCATCCATACTATCTTAACCACGTCTCGCACGTTTTACCCCGATAACTGGAAAAGTCAATCGCTTCGCGCTAAGATTCTTCCTTGTCAGCAAAGAATCTGGCTGAATCGAACCTTTGTTCCCGCAATCGCGATCCTCGACATGAGATGAGACGATGAAGCACACGCCTTTATTCGGTCTACCCGCAGTCGCAGGGTTGGCGACGATCGACGAAGCCGCCAAGCCAGGACTCAGCGTCGAAGCGTGCGTCGCGGGACTGAAACGGTTTCATTACTGCTTCCTGCGGCTGCACGAAATCTTCACGGCCCGCATTACCGCCGAACCGATTTACGAACTGAAGACGGCCTATTCTCATCATGCCTATTTGTGTGCCGAGCACGTGAAGGCCCTTCGCGAACGCATCGGCGAAATGCGTGAGCCGCCGCTGGGTCTTGATGCCGTGCCGCATGAGGGGTTGCAAGTCGCCTTCGACGAAACGCTGGCGACGCCGACGACGAACTTATTGCTGCTCGGGATTTATGCCTGTCTCCTGCCGGCTCTCGACCGGGCCATGACGGCTTATCGCTCCGCCACCAATCCGCTCACCGACGCTCCCTCGGTCCGCGTGCTGCGGTTCGCCCAATTGGAAGTCGCCGACATGATCGCGTACGGCGACAAGGCTCTTGCCTGCGTCGTCGATTCGGTTTTCCAGGGCGATGGCGGCTTCTGCGAACGGATTCGCGCCAGCCTCGATGCAGCCGGCGGCATCGAGGGCGTCGGCAAGCAAGGCCTCGCGCCCGAACGCGTCTTCTCGAAAACGCCGTTCGTCTACGATCGCATTCCCCAGCGCGACGAACGCTGGCAGGATCCATGGAACCAGGGCGTCAACGCCGAGGGCTTCATTTACGATCCCGCCATGCCCGCCAAAGCGAAGACGCTCATGCTCCTCTACAAACGCCTCCGCGAGATCGACGTCCCGGAGATGATGGCGAGCATCATTCATGAGACCAAGGGCAAGCCGTGGGATTATTACCGCGACATGTCCCGCCAACTTTGGGACGAGGCTCGCCATGCGATGATGGGCGAAGTCGGTTTCGCGGCTCTCGGCGTCGACTGGACCCAAGCCCGCATCACGCTCAATTGGTCGCACCGCCTCAACACCGAATGCACGCCGCTCGAACGCCATGCCGTGCTCTATTTCATCGAGCAAGGCCTCATGACCAAAACCGGCAAACGCTTTGAATGGGAAGTCGGCCAACAGTCCGGCGTCCCGCTCATGGCCACCATCCAAGATTTCGATTGGGCCGACGAAGTCCTCCATGCTCAGCTTGGTCGGCAATGGTACATCCCCGAATTCGACGACTGGAAAAAAGCCATCGCCTACGGTGACGAATGTTGGACCCGAATCTTGAGCAACTGGCAGAGCGTCCGCGATCAAGGACTGACGCAGCACGAAAACTGGTGGCCGGAGATTTACCGCCAAGCCTGCGCCGCCTGGAACGAAACGCCGCACGCCGCGGCGCTGGCGTTTGCGGAGGACTATTCGGATGCGCGCGCCGATCGCAAAAATGTGGCGACGAGCGCGTAGCAAGGCCGAGTGAGGAATGATTTGAGAACGGATGAGAAAAAAAACATGAGGCCGGTTTTGGCGACCGGCCTCATGGTGAGAGTTGAAAAAATCGAGGCAGCAGCTCCCAGCGCGAGGCGAGAACCCAACGCGAGTCTCGCCCAGCCACTGCCCCGATGAGCGCTGCGGCAGGTGCCACAGCGAAAGAAATCTACCCGCAGACTGCGTCATGAGCAAATGCGGAAGAGTTTCTCCAGTCGAAATTTCTTCGCCAGACATCCTATTGTGCGAAACGATACGATCGCAGCGATTGTGCCGGCTGCGCCGCCGCTCCTTACGCCAACACTTCGCGGCTGAACCGCACCTCGGCGTCGGCCGGTGCGTCCGCGTGCGCCGCAGCGCCCGAAGCCAAGGCCATGGCCCCTACGATGATGAACCTTCGGTACGAAGCCATCGGTGGATTACTCCTGGCGAAAAGGCGAGGCGGGAAAAAAGAATCGCGGGGCGGGCGGCGAACACGTTACGATCCATCTAAAGAATCGTACTCGATCTCTATCGGCGCCGAAAGTGGCGCGGCCAAATAGACACCATTATTGTAAAATGGTCTTCCCATCGCCCCCTCCCGCTGCCTCCCTGACGATGAGGACATTGACAATGTCTCGCAAAATCAAGCAACCTCCCGCGTCGACCGCCCATGAGATCGGCCGGCTGCCGCGGCTGCCCAGTCTGAAGTCGCAAGTCGAAAAGGCCCTCCGTTCCGCAATCGAAGACGGCCGATTCCACGACGGCAAACTCCCCACGGAAGTCGACCTCGCCGAACAATTTGGCGTGAGTCGAGAAACGGTCCGCCTGGCCGCCGACGCTCTCGAACGCGAAGGCTTGCTGCGCAAGATCCGCCGCCGGGGCACGTTCGTGGCCGCACACGTGAAGACCGTCGAAATGCGCGTGTCCACGGCGAAATTTCTCGGCTACGTCCAGCTCGAATATCCCGCGGGCGACGGTCCTGCCGAAGCAGTCACGCGGACGATCAGCGGCCTGATGTTGCAAGGGGCCATCGAAGAATCGGCGCGGGCCGGCTATCAACTCGTCGTGCAGCATGCGGCCCCGGCGACGCTCCGAGCAACCATTGAGAACGTTCGTACGGGAGCGCCGTTGCGGGGAGTCATTTACGCTTCGTGCGGCGACGAGAAACTCGTGAAACGCATGCTCGGTCTGGGTCTGCCGACGGTGCTGCTCGATCACGATATGAGCGCTTCGCCAATCAGTTCGGTGCGCGACGATTCGTTCGCGGGCGCGCGTGATGCCGTCTGTTACCTGGCGACGCTCGGCCATCGCCGCATCGGCTTCGTCAACTGGCAGCGGCAGGATTTGAATCCCTGGCGGTTGCAAGGG
>JBAXFO010000066.1:0-11365 GCA_037139885.1 Planctomycetota bacterium | reverse complement strand
TTCCTTGAGCCGATCTGCGTCGTCCACGGTCAATTTCTTCTTGGGCGCGGCCGGCGTCGGCGCCGCGCCATCGGGGAGTTTTTCGATCGGAATGAACGTCACGGCATCGGCCGTCACATGCCCGTTCGCGTTGGCGTTGGAAACCATCACGTACGTCTGCCCGGTCTTCTCGAACTGAAACTGCCCCAGCGAAACGAACAGACCGTCGATGGGGGGAGTCGACCGTTCGTTGACCATGATCGTCTTTCGCCCTCTTCGCTGAAGACCGTCACGGGCACTTGATCGGCCCGGTTGGTTCCGGGGCTATACGCAAAACGCACCTCATACTTTCCCGACCGCGGCAATATCGCTTCGAAGGTGAGCGTCTTTTCGCCCTGCCCCTTGTTCTCGTCATGCACATAGCCCTTGCCGACGAACGTACCGCCAAACGCCGACGACTTCCATTCGCCGACGCGCATCGCCTGCTCATCATCGACGACGATTCCGGGCACGGCTGCGACGGGCACCATCGTGATCTTCGGCTTTTTCGCGTCGTTCTTGGCGACGACCGCCTTGAGGGCGTCGATCTGCTGTTTGACCTCGGCGACCAACGCATCGTGTTTGCGAACGTCTTCGTCGTTGCCCGTCATCGAGGGCAGCGGCACTTCAATCCATTTCGCGATGTTGCCGTTCTTGTCGAGGCTGCGCGCGTTCTTCAAAATGCCGGCCAAGGCATAGTAATCGCGCGTCGGAATGGGATCGAACTTGTGATCGTGGCAGCGGGCGCAACCGATGGTCTGCCCCAAAAACGCCCGGCCCAGCGTGTCGAGTTGTTCGTCGATGGCGTCCATCCGCAGCTGCTTGCCGTCTTGCTCTTCGAGATTGTTGTTGCCCAGAGCGAGGAACGTGGTGGCCACGATGCCGCGGCGTTTTTCGATGAGCGTGCGCGCGTCGAGCAGGTCGCCGGCGATTTGTTCGCGAATGAAACGGTCGAGCGGCAGATCGCTGTTGAACGCGTCGATGACATAGTCGCGATAACGCCAGGCGTCTTTGAGTATGAAGCCTCGAAGCGTCAGCGATTCGCCGAAGCGAGCGACGTCGAGCCAGTGTCGGCCCCAACGTTCGCCGAAGCGGGGTGACTTCAGCAGCCGATCGACCGCGTCCTCCATCGCCTTGGGCAAGCTGCTTTGGGCCGCCTTTTCGAACGCCGCGGTCTCTTCGGGCGTCGGCGGTAGGCCCGTGAGATCGAAGCTGAGCCGGCGAATGAGCGTTTGCGGATCGGCGTCGGGCGCGGGCTTGAGGCCCTTGGCTTCGAGGGCCGCGAGAAGAAACGCATCGATCTCGTTCGTCCCCCAATCCTTCTGCTTCACGGCCGGAACCGGGTGAGCTTGCGGCGGCTGGAACGACCAAAAGAGTCGACCCTCTTCAACCGTCGGGATCTTGGATTTGGATTTCACCGCGACTTCGACGCGCGGATCCACGGCCCCGCTCTTGATCCACGACTCGAAGTCCGCCACGACCGCGTCGGGCAGCCTTCCCTTGGGGGGCATCTTGACTTCGCCGTGATATTTCAGCGCTTCGATGAGCAAGCTTTTTTGCGGTTGCCCGGGAATCAAGGCGGCGCCGCTGTCGCCCCCCTTCAATAAAGCCTCGCGGGTATCGACGCGCAGACTCCCCCGCGACTTTCCCGATTCCGCGGAATGGCACGAATAACAATGCTCGATAAGAACGGGTCGAATCTTCTTTTCGAAGAAGCCCACATCCGCCGTTTGCAGGCCGCTCAAAAGGACACACACGGCGGAGATCGTCGCAGTCATGAGAGTCTCTCAACCAATCGGCGGCTGGGGCGAACCCGCGCGATTCGAAGTCAAAATGCGTTTGCGTTCAAGAGGAGTCCGATGCGGGGCGGGCGAATCCATCCCAAGAGGGATATCGGATCTCATCTTTAATTTACACGACGCAACTCGCGGAACAAAGAACTTCAACAGAGAAAGATTCGACGAGTTTCCTTTGCGGAAGGCAAAGTTTCGTTCCGACGGAAAAATTGGCATGCGAGGCGCGGCGAGCCACAACGTGAAGGGAGTCAGAAACGAGCTAATAGCTATTAGCTCTTATTCCATTCCCAAACATCAATCAACCCGGCACCAGACCGTCTTTAAATACCGCCCCTCGGAGACATGCGACATAAACGGATGATCGGTCCCCGCGCCGGAGAGATGCACAATCTGTACCTGACGCCCCGTCTGCCAGGCGGCGCGGCGCACGGTGTCGAGAAACGTCTCTTCGGAAACGAGCCCGGTACACGAACACGTCACGAATAATCCCCCCGGCGCGACGGACAAGAGCGCCAGGCGATTCATGTCGAGGTACTTCTTGAGAGCGAACGGGATGTCTTCGCGGTCGCGGGTTTGTTTGGCGGGGTCGAGCATGACGACATCGAAACGCTGGCCCGAGGGGAGAATGTCGCGCAGCCAGGCGAAAAGATCGGCCTGCGTGAATTTGATGCGCACCTGATTCAGGTTCGCGTTCTTTGTCGCCAGGGCGATCGCCTCTTCATCGAGATCGACGCCGGTGACCTCCTCGGCTTCGCCCATCGCCTTGGCATAGACGGCGAATCCGCCCGTATTGCAGCACAGATCCAGAACGCGCTTCCCCTTACAGAGACTCGCGAAGAACTTGCGATTGTCGCGCTGATCGACGAAGAAGCCGGTCTTGTGCTTGCTCCCGGGAGCGACGCGAAAACGCAAGCCATGCTCGGTGATCGTGAACGGCGGCGGCGGCTCGGGCGCCCGGCAGTCGAACGACTCCTGCTTCTGCACATGCTCCTCGGCAAACCAGTAAAAGCTGCACCCCGGATAATGGGCCAGCAACGCTTCTTGAATCGCATCGCGAAGCCGGTACATGCCCGCCGAGAAAAATTCCAGCACGATCGTCGATCCGAAACGATCGACCACCAGCCCGCTCAGATCGTCCCCTTCGGAATGAACCAGGCGATAGGCATCGGTCACCAGATCCAGCTGGAACGTTTCGCGGCGCAGCATGACCGCCTGATCGATCCGCCGTTTGATGAACGCGGCATCGATCTGCTCGTCGGGCTTGCTCGTCAAAAGACGGAGCGTGATCCGCGAATGGCCGTTGTAAAACCCCCGGCCAACGAACTGCCCGGCGCGATCGACGATGTCGACGACGCTTCCTGGCGGCACGCGCATCGCCGGCTTCTCGACCATCTTCTGGAAAATCCAGGGATGGTTCGAGCGACGTTCAATCTTCAATTGGATCTGAGGAAGCATGGTCAACGAAGGACGAGCGCTGCGAACGACGGCGCCCGATCCTGCGCAAAATTCTCCATGGATATTTTGGCGGGGCGACGGCACAATGCAGAAGCCACGCCGATCCGGTTCTCAGGAGCATCTTATGTCAGGCCGACGCATTTTCCGCCCCGCGTTTGCGCTTCTCGCCATCCTGCTGCTCATTTCGTCGCCCGCCTTCGCCCAGGAAAAGAAAGCCAAGAAGGCCGCGAGCGATGCCAAACCCCTCTCCGTCGAGGCCCTTGCGGAGAAGGCGAAGCCGTCGATCGTCGTCATCTTGCACACGGGCAGGCAAGGCAAACAAGCCGGCCTGGGCACCGGTTTCGTCATTGACGCCGATGGCTTGATCGCGACCAACTATCACGTCATCGGCGATGGCCGGCCGATTACCGTGCAACTCCCCGACGGCGCCAAACACGAAGTCACCGAGATCCATGCGTCGGATCGGCATCTCGATTTGGCGGTGGTCCGAATTGCCGCGAAAGGCCTGGCTCCGCTCCCTCTGGGCGATTCGGATGCCGTGAAGGAAGGCCAGGCGATCATCGCCCTGGGGCACCCGCAGGGGCTCAAATATAGCGTCGTGGCCGGCGTTTTGTCCGGGCGGCGCGATGTCGAAGGCATGGCCATGATGCAAATCGCCATGCCCATCGAGCAAGGCAACAGCGGCGGCCCCGTCCTCGATATGTTCGGCAAGGTGGTCGGCATCGTCACCATGAAATCGCTCGTCACCGCCAACCTCGGCTTTGCCGTGCCGACGAAAAATCTGCAGACGCTGCTCAAACGCCCGAACCCCGTGCCGATGTCGCGCTGGGTGACGCTCGGCCGCCTCGACCCCGCCGAATGGCAGAGCGAATACGGCGGCAACTGGCGGCAACGCGCCGGCCGACTCATCGTCGATGGCGTCGGCACCGGCTTCGGCGGCCGCTCGCTGTGCTTCAACAAACGAGAAACTCCCAAAAATATTCCGTACGAAGTCGCTGTGACGGTCAAACTCGACGACGAAAAAGGCGCCGCCGGGCTCATCTTCGGGGGCGAAGGTCGCGATGAACATTTCGGCTTCTATCCCTCCGGCGGCAAACTCCGCTTCACGAATTTCGCCGGCCCCGATGTCTTCGCCTGGAAAATCCTGCACGACGCCCCCAACGCCGCCTACCGCCCCGGCGACTGGAACACGCTCAAGGTGCGCGTCGAGAAAGACCGCATGATCTGCTTCGTCAACGATCGCGAAGTCGTCGAACAAAAGGGGCTCAAGGCTTATGGCGCCGCCGTCGGCCTGGCGAAATTCCGCGAGACGAGCGCCGAATTTAAGAAGTTTCAAGTGGCCGCCAGCATTGATGGCCCGGTCGCCACGCCCAAGGTGATCGCTCAGATTCAAGCCGACATCGATGTCCGGGCCAAGTCGCCCGCCTCGGCCGTCGCCCCGGAATCGCCTCTCTTGAAAGCCCCCGGCGACGGCATGCGGCTCTTGCGCGAGCGGGCGCTGCAGCTCGAAAAACAAGCCGAACAATTACGCCAGGTCGCGCAGCTGGTGCATCAGGGCCGGGTGCTCGATGAATTGCGTTCCGTGACCGGAGGCGATGAAGCGAAAGTCGATCTCTTCCGCGGCGCTTTGCTCATCGCCAAGCTCGACAACGAAGAACTCGAAACCGAAACCTACGTCCGCGAGATCGACCGACTCGCGCGCGACATCGCCGCCAGCGTCCCCAAAGACGCCGACGAGGAACGTAAGCTCGAGGCCCTCAACAAGGCCCTCTTCAAAGATCGCGGCTTTCACGGCAGCCGCCACGATTACTACGCCCGCAACAACAGCTACATCAATGAAGTGATCGACGACCGCGAAGGCCTGCCCATCACGCTCTCCGTGCTTTACATGGAGCTCGCCCGCCGCTTGCAGCTCAACGTCGTCGGCGTCGCCCTGCCCGGCCATTTTGTCGTCCGTTACGAGCCCAAAGATCTGCCCCCCTACATCATCGATGTGTTCGAAGGGGGTACGACCATCACGAATCAGGAAGCGATGGAGCGTTTCGTGAAAGCGACCGGCCAACTCCCCAAACGCAAGGACCTCTTGGCCGCCAGCAAAAAGACGATCCTGGTGCGGATGCTGCACAATTTGATCAACGTCGCCGAGGGCGAAAAAGACCGCGGCGCCATGCTCCGCTATCTCGACGCGATCGTAACGATCGACCCCAAAGCGCACGACGAACGCTTCGCCCGCGCCGTGCTCCGCATGCAACTCGGCCAACTTGAAGAAGCCCTCCGCGATTGCGACAGCCTCCTCGAAAACGCCAGCGAAAACGAGATCGACATCGACCGCGTCCATGAATTGAAGCGGTTGCTGGAAAATCGAGCACGGAAGAACTGACTCACCTGGTCATGCGCGGTTCGGCAGGCGTGACCGAGTTTCTTGTGGACAACCGAGCGGGATTGCGTTAACGTCACGGCATCCTGCCTGCCCGATTTTTGACCTCGTATTCGTCCCGCATTTTTTTTTTGAGGGCCCCATGCTCCACAACTCGCCAATTTCGCGTCGTCGGTTGTTGCAGATGGGCGGCGTCGGCGCTTTGGCGATGGGGGCGCCGGGAACAGTGGCGGCCAGCGTCAATGTCGACCGCGGCCTCGGCGCGGGGGCAGCGGAGACTTCGTGTATCTTTGTCCTCCTGTGCGGCGGGCCTTCACAGCTCGATACCTGGGATCTCAAACCCGACGCCCCCGACGAGATCCGCGGCCCCTATCGCCCGGTCGCCACGGCCGTGCCCGGCATGCGCATCAGCGAACTGCACACCCGGTTGCCCGATTTGGCCCGCGAATTCTGCCTCATCCGCTCGATGACGCATGTCGGCAATATCAGCAACCACTTCGACGCCATGCATCACCTGCTCAGCGGGCAGGTCGGCGCCCCTCCCGATTCTCCGTATCTCGGCTCGATCGTCTCCCGCGTTCGGCCCACCGAGGCAAACATCGCCAACTATGTTTGGCTCATCCGCTGCGTCGGCGATCCGGTCTTTTGCGCTCCGAATATCGGCTCGGGCGGGTATCTCGGCGCCCAGCATGCCCCGCTCTTCGTCGGCTCGGCCGCCAATCATCCCGCCATGCCGATGTTCCGGGCCCCGGACGAATTGCAGTCCGTCGTCGAACCGGCGCGGCTCAGCGATCGCAGCCGTTTGCTGCGTTCGCTCGACATCGATCCTTCCAACGAATCGCGGCAAGTCTCCCGCGATTGGGACAATATTCAGCGCCGGGCTCTGGATCTCGCCAACGGACAGGGGAGCAAGCAAGCGTTCGAACTCCATCGCGAACCCGCGAATGTTCGGGCACGCTACGGCATGCATCCGCTGGGGCAGAACTTGCTCCTCGCGCGCCGGCTCGTCGAAGCGGGGGTTAATTTCGTGACCGTCAACGGTTGGACCGGTCCCGCGGTCGGCCAAAACGGCGGCGGGCCTCCCGCGTCGAGCTGGGATATGCACGGCAGCGGCATGGGCATGGGCAGCGCCTTCAGCAATGGTTCGTACGGCATGGGGCACTGCCTCCCCTGCCTCGATGAAGGCCTGTCCGCTCTTCTCATCGACCTCCGCGAACGCGGCATGCTCGAACGCACGCTCGTCGTCGTCATGGGCGAGTTCGGCCGCACGCCTCGCATCGAACAACCGAACGCCAACCCGGGCCGGCAACATTGGCCCTCGTGTTGGTCGGCGATTTTGGCCGGCGGCGGCATCCGCGGCGGCACGGTCTACGGCGAATCCGACCGCATCGCCGGCTACGTCAAAGACCGCCCCGTCACCGTTCAAGACCTCGGCGCGACCATCTTCCACGCCCTCAATATCCCCGCCGCCACCCGCCTGGGACGCGACGGTTTCACGAAACCCGTCTCGCAAGGGCAGCCGATTTTGGATTTGTTCGGGTGAGTCGCTTATGGGGCCTGATTGCGAAACTCGGGGCTCCAGAGTCGGAATTCGACGTCTCGATGGAGATTCATTTTGCGTTCGTCCGCCAGCATGGCCGGGTCGTCCCATAAGTCCCCCTCATAATTTTTACGTTCGCCGACCGAGAAGACGACGAGTCCATCGGAAGTGTGCCGGAGGCGAAGGGGTTCAGACGCATACGGATCGAGGGGTATCGTTTTTAAGAAGCCGGCTTTTGTGAGTTCGACGGCGTCTTTGGGCCAGCGGCATTCACGCAGGCGAAACTCTTCAGCAGCCAGCGCGACGCTTGCGCAGCGTAAAAACGTCACGCCTCGTTTGTCGAACTGCCAAACCTTTTCGAGCGCCGGGGTCAGGACTCCGGCGAGAACGGGAATGGTTCGATCCAACTTATCTATCACGATCGAATGGCTCCACTTGATGAAACAAATGTCGCACTCCGCGGGCGGTTTGTCCGTGCACGCCAGAGCATTCAGAAGCGCTCGAAGTTCGTAAGCATGAGACTCGGCGATGACGAGCCGCCGAGCCGATGGATCGAGCGAGTCGAACGAGGGGTCGAGTTTAGGTGCGTCACCCGGTATCGCGATCCGCTTATAAAAGTCATGTTGGGACGCGAGTTGGCCGTGAATAACGTGCGCAAATCGGGACTACGCCGCGTTCACTTCGTCGCCAGATCCCAAAGAATGGCGGCATTCTCTCCTTGTTTGACTTCGACGCGTAGCTGTAGGCGGCGATGAATTTCCCCTTCACCAGGGCCGCGTTGTACTGATGCCCGAAGTTCGACGAGGAGCTGCGATAAGAAACGCCGATACGCCGGCGACCGCGAAAGACCCTTATTTGGGGGTTGCAGGAAACACTCGTCGCCAGCACAATAGCAATACGTTCGAGACATCCACGCTGCGGCGCGTGCGTTGCGTCCTGCCCGTTGATGTCGGGCCGTTCGTTCTTTCCGAAATTTTCGGTTGCTGAAAGACGCCTCTTGTGACCCTTCCATCCATTCCCGACCTGCTCCGCAAACTCCTCGCTCGCCAGGATCTCGATGAGAACGAGGTCGGGCCGCTGTTTCAAACCATCATGGCGGGGCAGTGCGGCGATGCGGAGATTGCCGCCTTGCTCATCGCCCTGCGCATGAAAGGCGAGACCTCGGTCGAGATCGCCGCCGCGGCCCAGGCGCTGCGCGACAACATGATCCGCTGGGATTCCGGAATCGCCGACATTCTGGATACGTGCGGCACCGGCGGCGACGGTTCGTGCACCTTCAACATCAGCACCGCGACGGCGTTCGTTTTGGCCGGGCTCGGCGTGCCGGTCGTCAAGCATGGCAACCGCTCCATGTCGAGCAAAAGCGGGAGCGCGGATGTCCTCTCCGAGCTCGGCGTCGCCATGGAAGACAATCCCGTTAAGCTTCGGCAGTGTCTGGATGAAACCAATCTCGCGTTTTGTTTCGCGCCGCTGTTCCATCCGGCCATGCGCCATGTTTCTTCGGTCCGGCGCACTCTCGGCGTGCCGACGATCTTCAACTGCCTCGGCCCGCTCGCCAATCCGGCCGGAGCGCCTCGACAGTTGCTGGGCGTGGGCCGCCCCGAGCTTTTGGACTTGATGGCCGGGGCCCTGGCGAAACTGGGTACGAAACTCTCCATCGTCGTATGCAGCCATGACGGACTCGATGAAGTCAGTTTGTCGGCGCCGACGCGCGTGCGCATCGTTTCCGATGGGCTCATTCAGCACGCCGAATGGAAGCCTGCCGATTTCGACCTTGAGCCGATCGAATTAAAAGACATCGCGGTGAACGGCCCGGCCGAGAGCGCGGAAATCATTCGCCATGTGCTTCTGGGAGTCGAAGGCCCGGCCCAGCGAATTGTCGTGGCCAATGCAGCGGCGGGGCTGTTGGCGGCCGGCAAAGCCGATAACTTAAAGAAAGGCGTCGAGATGGCCAGCGATGCGCTTCGCAACGGCAAGGCCCTTCAGACGCTCCGGCGGTTGCAGCACCTGAATTCTCCAGGAGGCTAAGAATGGCCGAGAAAATCGTCATCATCGCCGACCCCGGCATCGACGGCGCTTTCGCCATCGCGCTGGCCCTGTTCGACCCCAACCTCGAAGTTCTCGGCATCGGCGCTTCGGCCGGCAACGTCTCCGCCGAACAAGCCACCAAGAACATTCACATCCTCGTCGATCAACTCGACCCGCCGCGCTGGCCGCGTCTCGGCGCGGCTCCCGACATCGCCTACGAGATCGACGGCCGGCAACTGCACGGCCCCACCGGACTGGGCAACACCGACTTTCCCTCCGCGGTTCTGCATAACATTCCCACGAGCGAGAAACTGCTCGTCGATTTGGTCCGGCAGTTTCCCCATGAAGTGACGGTCGTCTGCCTGGGTCCGCTCACTGTGCTGGCGCGGGCGTTCGATTTGCATCCGGGCTTGCCGTCGCTGGTGAAGCGCCTCGTCTGCCTTGGCGGCACCCTCCATGAACCGGGCAACGCCGGGCCGCTCAGCGAGTTTCACTTCGCCTGCGATCCCTCCGCGGCCCGGCAAGTGGTCCACAGCGGCGCGCCGATCGTTCTCATCCCGCTCGATTGCACGCGCAAGGTGCTTTTCTCGCCGAAAGATCTGCTCGATCTGCCCAGCGACTCGAGCCCGGCCAGCAAGTTTCTCCGCCAGATTGTGCCCTACGGCATCGCCGCCACGTCGAATCAATATGGCATCGAAGGTTTTCATCTCAAAGATGTGCTCGGCATCGTCGCCGTCTCCATGCCTGCGGCCATCGAGACCAAGCATATGGCGATGGATGTCGAGGTCCGCGGCGAACTGACGCGCGGCATGACGGTATTCGATCAACGCGTCTGGGTGCAGCCGACGCCGAACGTCGAATTCGCCCAGCACGTCGATGGCCAGGGCGTGCGGGATTACATCAACAGCGTCCTGCGCTTCCGCGCCTGATGGGCCGATCTTACCCGCGTTCGATGCGGGCGCGGTTGGCCTGTTCGCGGATGGCTTGGAGGTGTTCGTCGAGCGATTTGAGAAGGTCGAGGAGTTCCTTCGAGCTTTCGCCGTAATGAGCGACGCCGTTTTGCAGGGCGACGACGGTCGGGAAGTGGCTTTTCTTGCGGACGGGTCGGCTCAGTTCGTGCAGGTCGTTGAGCCGATTTTTAAACGTTTTGTTGGCGATTTCGGCGATGTCATGCGCGAGGCGACTGGCTTGCGAAAGAATCTGACGGAGCGGCAAGCGGTCCAGGGAACGTTCCGCAACCATGATTACCCTCCCGTGCAAACAGGTTTTTCGTTCGGACACCCAGCCCGCGAGCAGCGATTTTTCGGCCTCGCATTTGGACTTCGGCGGTTTGCAGTATACCCTTGGGGTAGCCAAATGCAACGAATGTCCTCCCCGGCCGCGGTTTTTTTTATGCGAATTCTGATCCTTGCCGATATTCACGCCAACTGGGCCGCCTTGAACGCGATCGACGAACCCTTCGACGCCTGTCTCGTTCTCGGCGATCTCGTCGATTACGGTCTCGAATCCAAGGTGTGCATCGATTGGGTTCGGCAGAAGGCTTCCTTCGCCGTCCGCGGCAATCACGACCACGGCGTCGCCCAGTTCGTGCGAGTGCAAGGCAAGGGGGGCTTCAAATACCTCACCGGCGTCACCCGGCAGATCACCCAGGAACGCATCAATAACTCCGAACGCCGTTTCCTGGGCACATTGCCGATCAGTCGCCGGGTCGTGCTCGAGAACACTCGCTTTCTCATGGTGCATGCGACGCCGAGGGATCCGCTGGATGAATACACGATCGCGGATGTCGATTTTTGGTCGCGGCGCTTGCAAGATGTGGACGCCAGCGTGATCTGCGTGGGCCACACGCATCATCCGTACGTTCTCGAAGTGGGCGATAAGCTCGTCATCAATCCGGGCAGCGTCGGCCAACCCCGCGACGGCGATCCGCGTGCGTCCTATGCGATCATCGAAAATCAACGGGTCGAATTGAAACGGATCGAGTATCCCGTCGAAGAGACGATCCGGACCGTCTGGGAAAGCAATCTTCCCGAACCCGCGAAGGCGATGTTGGCCGACGTCTTTCGCACCGGCGGGCTCGCCAAGCCCGATAGCAGCAAGGTTAAGACCGAAGCCCCGTCGTCGTTGACGATTCAAGTTTAAATTCGTTCG
>JBAXFO010000065.1:0-11367 GCA_037139885.1 Planctomycetota bacterium | reverse complement strand
ATATTGCGGCATCTGCCATTCTGATCTTTCGATGCTCGACAACGAATGGGGTTTCACGCAATATCCCTTCGTGCCCGGCCATGAAGTGGTCGGCGTCGTCGCGGCGGTCGGCCCGCAGGCGAAGAACGTGAAAGTCGGCGATCGCGTCGGCCTTGGGTGGACGTCGGGAAGTTGCATGGCCTGTCGCCAGTGCCTGAGCGGCGATCACAATCTCTGCACCGTGACGCCGGGTCACGAAGACACCATCATCGGCCGGCACGGAGGGTTTGCGAATCGCGTGCGCTGCCACTGGGTTTGGGCGACGCCCATTCCCGCGGGCATCGATCCCGCCAAGGCTGGCCCGCTATTCTGCGGCGGCGTCACGGTCTTCAACCCGCTCGTGCAGTTGGACGTGAAGCCGACCGACCGCGTCGGCGTCATCGGCATCGGCGGTCTGGGGCATATGGCTTTGCGTTTTCTGAATAAGTGGGGCTGCGAAGTGGTCGCGTTCTCATCGAGCGAATCGAAAAAGGACGAGGCGATCCAGTTGGGAGCCCACCGCGTCGTCAACTCTCGCGACGCCAGCCAACTCGCGAGCGCCGCCGGCAGTCTCGACGTGATTCTCTCGACCGTCAACGTTACGCTCGATTGGGCCGCCTACCTGAACTGCCTGGCGCCGGGGGGCCGATTCCACACAGTCGGGGCCATCGCCGAACCGATCTCCGTGTCCGCGTTCGCCCTCATCATGGGTCAAAAAGCGCTCTCCGGCTCGCCGCTCGGAAGTCCCTCGACGACCCGGCAGATGATCGATTTCTGCGCCCGCCACGCCATCGAACCGGTGACCGAAACCTTCCCGATGTCGAAAGTGAATGAAGCCATCGCCCACCTCCGCGCCGGCAAAGCCCGCTACCGCATTGTGTTGGTCAACGATATTTCGTGACGAGCGATTCCCTAAGTTCCGTTGTCCGGAGCGAAGCCCACCAAAAGGTCAACAACCGTCGCCAATTTCGAATTCCGAAATCGGCGACGCGTTGGCGTCTTTTGAAGGGCTTCGCCGGGTCAACCAACCTTGCGAACAACAACCTCTTTATTTTGCTTCGACGACATCGAGCACATCGATCTGCACGAATTGCCCGTTAAACGGTTGCGGCGCCGGCGCGATTCCGGGGACAACGAGCTTCGAAAAGTTCGAGATCAGCCGGCCGTTTTGGCCGTTGCCGTGAAAGGTGATGGCGGAACCGCCGTCGATCTCGATCGTCTTGGTGTAGTCGATCGTGAAAATCTTGTGTCCCACGGCGTTCTGGCGGTTGAGATAATAATGCGACGCCGGCGAGGCGATGGCGATCTTGTAGATGTTGTAGGTGTTGTTGTTGGGCTCGCCGCCGATGTAGAAGTATTCCCCGTCTTGCGTGCCCCCCTTATACATCATCGGTTCGACGACGCCGCGAATGCGCAGCGTGACTTTGTAGCGTTTTCCCTTTTCGCCGCCGAAAGTCTTCTCGGCCGTGAATTGATCGGTCTTTTTCGGGTCGCCGGTGACGATCCCGGAATTGCAATCGGCGCCCGCCTTGGGATTCTCGGGCATCGCCTCCTTGCAGGGGAATTCAAAGCGATAGCCATCGATCGAGCCGCCGAGTTTCTTGGCGGCCTCCGTCGGGGCGGGCGCCTTGTCGGGTTGGGCGAAAGTCGTCGGCAGAAGATAAAAGCTGGCGGAGAACGCCGCGACCACGAGAAGATTGCTGTGTTTCATCAGTCACCTCGAAGAGAGTTGGGAGAGTTCCACGATACGGTGGGATCGACGGCGCTATTGTATGAATGCGAGATGACGAAATGCGCAGGCACAGAGCCACGAACTTATCATGGTCCGTGGCTCCGTGGATTTTGAGGTTTCGAGTTGTCGAGCCTGCAGACGGTCGCGGCTCATGCCGCCAATCGGCGACCCGTCATCGATTCGAGGATGCGCAGCGGCGATGCCTCGGGATTTTGCTGCGCCTCGGCGGGTAGGTGGAAAGTCTGCTCGAAGAGGTGCTGTCCTTCCATGACGGCGTGCATCACCTGGTCGGAGAAACAAACCCACGTCGCCCCAGGCGGAAACGCGAACCATTGTTGGGGCGAAGTCTTCTGATAGTCGCCGTCCGCCTTTTGCAGATCGTGGAAGCGAAGCATGATGTGGTCGTATTCCGTGCGGGGCGATTTGGTCACGCCCAGCGTCTTCATCAGGAAATGCTTGCCCGGCAAAGGTCGGCGGACCAGCGGCAGAAACCGCTCCGCCATCGCCTCAAACGGTTCGCCGATCCGCCAGAGCCTCGCTTTGCCCTGAGGATTGACGTTGGTGAAAACTCGTAAGATCCGCTTGCCTTGCAGCGGCTGCGAGGGGAATGCGTCCGTATGCAGACGCGTATCGTCGTGCCGCCAGGACTGTTTCCGGCCTGCCGCTTCGCAGGGCCGAAAGCTGGTGTTCGAGGGCAGCAGATGGCCGCCGTACTGCGGGAAGAACGAATTGATGAGCCGGGTCGCGCGCATGCCGAAACGTTCGATCATGCTCTGGATGTCGGCCCGGTCTTTGCCCTGGGCGGCGCTGCCGCGGAGATTGCGGTCACGGCCCTTCAAGTAAAGGCTTTTGCTGCCCCCATCGAGCCATTGCGGCGACAAATATTTTCGTTCGTCGTGGTCGAGTTCAAAACGCAGAGCGGGAAGATACAACACCTGCCCCGCCTCGAGAGTCTGCGCAAAGTCCGCAGATTGGCCGCTCGAGATCGACGGGTTCCATTCGGAATACGAAAGCGTTTGCACCGATTCCATGACACAACCTCAACCGGGAAAGCAACGGGAGAGCCGTTGCTTTCATCGGCGTTTCGGTTGGTCGGGTTTGAGCGATTCCCGAATCGTCAGGAAACGAGATTTCGATTCAAGTTTCGTGGCCCGACATGCTTCACTTCTTCGAGCCAGGAATGTAATTGAGCGTGTAATAGGCCTGGGAATGCAGCAGCGCTTCGCCGTCGGCGGAGCGGACGCCTGCCGCGACCAGGTCGTGAATATGCCCTTCCTGCAAACCGTCGACGTAGAGCCGTACACTCTTGTTGTCCTTGGCGACTTCGACCTTGGCGATTGTCGGCTTGGTGTGATCGACTTCGGGACTGCCGTAAGCCGATTGGTAGACATACGTAAATGTTTTCATCGCATACGAATCGACTTTGCCGGCGGATTCGGGGTTCACCGGTTTGGTGAACGTGAGTTCGAAGCCATCGGGTTTGGCTTTCATCTCGTGAATTTCGAAGGGGACTTTGCCGGTCCAAACGACGCGTTCGATCGAGAACGATTTGTTGCCGCGCGAGCCCCAGCCTCGGTTCGTGCCGCCGGCGAAAACGGATCCATCGGGGGCGAAGCGCACGGGGACGACTCCCGAGCCGAAACCCTGCCGGAACGGATAGCACGCGCCTTGATACTTATCGTTCACTTTTTCGAGCGTGACGCGCATGATGATGCTGTGCGTTTGGTCGCCGACGAAAAGCTGATTCTCGAAGGGGCCGAATTTGCCCCCGGAGACATCGACATCCAGGCCGCTAGCGGAGTTGCCCATTTTCGCGTAGGGGAACATGACGCACGTCGGATAAAACTGCGGAATCTTTTTGGCCTCGACCATCTGCCGACTGCCGCTCTTGGGAACGACGGGCGCCTCGCCGAGATATTTCGCCTCGGGCTCCTTGTACCATTTGAAACTATCGGGATGGCCGACGAAGCCGCCGACGGTGAGGCATTTCAGGCCGCACGTACCGTTCCAGGGGCCTTGATTGTCGGTGTAAAAAACGTCCCCTTGGGCGTTGAAGCCGATGCCGCCGGGCGAACGCACGCCGCTCGTCGTGGGCACGAACTTGCCGTCTTCCCCAATGTAACCGGCCCAGCCGCGATATTTGCTCGACGAGTCGAACGAACCGGTCAGGCACAGCGCGAACCAAATCCGGCCCTTCGCATCGAACCGCGATCCGAAGGCGTATTCGTGATAGTCGCCGTTGATCTCCCAGCCATCGGAGACAACCTCGAAGAGGTCGGCCTTGCCGTCGCCGTTGGTGTCTTTGATGCGCGAGACATCCGGCCGATGCGTGACGTACAGCCAACCCCCGCGTTGGGCCAGGCCGAGGATCTCGTGCATGCCGTGAGCGAAACGCGTGAACTTCGCCTTTTTCGGATCGGCGTCGAAAGCGTTGTCGATCATCCAGATTTCGCCGCGACGCGTGCCGATCGCCACTTTGCCGTCGGGCATCATCTCGATCGCGCCGACTTCGAGAACCTCCCCGGCAGGAGGCTCGAAACGCAAAATCGGATAGAAATTGTCCTCGGTCAGTTTCGGCTGAGCGCGAATCCAACCGGTGAGCGACAGAGCCATCGCGATCGACAAGCCGAAACGAAGCATGAGATTACCCTTAGAGTTTTCTGTTTGGGTTAAACTGTGACCGCGCGGCGTGACTTACCAGTTGAGTTCCTGAATGATCCGGGCCTGACCGTTCGTGAAAGTCACGGGCACGATCAGCTCCGACTTGCCGCCGGAGGTGCGCAGAACTGGCATGGCCGAACTCGTCAATTTCATGCGCAGACCGCCGTCGATGCGATAAACGCCGTCGCCGACCGCTTCGATCTTGTTGCCCACGGCCGCACGGAAGTAGAGGTCGCCTGCTTCCTTGCCAGCGGTCAGATCGATGACGCGGCGCAGTCCAGATTCTTTATTGACCACGACGCCGGTGGGGAAATCTTCGATCTTGACGTCCCTGATCGAGTACAGAAACGTCGGACGTTCATCGGGCGCGAGGCGATAGCCGCCAAATTTAGCGCCCAAAATTTTCGCCGCCGCCTTCGGCCAAGCTTCGTCGGCGCTCGACAGGAACGCGAACGACGGACCTGTCGGCAGCGACAGAACATTGTCTCCCAAAGGCGACTGATAACCTTGGCCTCGACCCGACCAGTGGAGCGATGCGTCGATGAACGAACCATGCCAGATCAGAGCCAAACGCATCTCGTTGGCGTCGAACGCGAGATTGACGGCTTCCGGATAGCCGACTCCGATCGCCCGCGCCCCAGCTCCCTTAATGAAATTGCGGTAGAGGATCGCATCTTTGGTCGGCGTCAATGGAATCGCGGATTTGGCGAAACCTTCCGGCAGTTGAGCGCCTTTCCCGTCGGCAAGATAACGCCAAATCGCCTCCGTCTGAGCGGCGCCGGAACCCCCGAGAATGTTCGCCATGGGGCTTTTGCCCTTATCGAACGCCGAGGGCATACGGGTGCCGGGGCGGATCTTCTGCGGATCGTAAAGATAGGCATGAAACCACGATGGCTGCAAACGCACGGGAAACAACGTCATATCGATGCCTTGCGTTCCCTCGGCTTTTTGGCCCGCGAACGTATGGCATTTGTAACAACTGAACACCTTCGCCCCGACCAGATGCCGACCAATTCCCTTCACCTTGCCGTTCGAGTCGGTAAAAGCGATCTCGGGCGCGGCGGCGAATTTGTCCTTGTCAGCCGCCACGACGGCGGCCAAAAACGGCTCGACATTCGCCGCTCCGAACGCCGGCATGCGCGTCACCATGTAAGGCCGGTCGAGCGAACCGTCGTTGAGAATCTGCTTGAGATAGGTCGGCCGGATTTTGGCGCCGACATGATCGAGGAAAGGCGGCACACGCGCCTCATCCCCCATTTCGGGCTGCAATGTCTGGAACGATTTGTCGAGTTCCGCTTCCGGCCCGCCCAACTTATCTCGCGAATGGCAGGCGTAGCAATTGAACGTCAACAGCGTGCGGGCGACGACGTCCGCCGGAGCCTTCGAACGCTCCAGAGGCGCCTTGAGCGCCGCGGCCAGGGCGGTTCGCTGGGCCGGGTTGAGCTCAAACCACGGCGTCCCCCTCACAGGCGCATTCGCGAGGCAACCCCCCGTCGCTTTCAAAGACGCCAGAGTCGGCGCTTTGGCGGCCGTGCTCTTGATGTCTTTGATCGGATGACAATTCGCGCAACCTTCGGACGCGAACAACTCCCTACCCTTCTTGACGAGTTCTTCCGTCAACGCGAACTTCTCGGTCGCTGGGGTTTTCGGAATCAAATAACTGGCGAGTTCGTCGGCTTCCTTGGCGCGGGCCTTGGCGTCGCCCTTGATGAGCAGCGACGGCATACGGCCTGACGGGCGCGCCGCATGCGGGGCTAACAAAAACGTCGCCAAACTCGGGACGGTGTACTTGGCGGCGAGATCGCCCAGCGGCACGGTCGCCGCCGTCGACAACTCGGATTGTCCCTGAGCGTTCCGCGTACCATGACAGGCAACGCAGCCGATCTTATGGTAAAGATCCCGGCCGACTGCCGCGGCCTTCGCGTTTCCGTCCGCCTCCTTGGGGGAACCGGTCGAGGCCAAGAAATGAACGAGCGCGTCGATCTTGCTCGCCGCGTCCGCATCGCCCGCGAAGACGTTCGGCATCGTGCTGCCCGGCTTGACCTTCTGCGGATCGCCGAGAAACGCTCGAAAGTAGCCAGGCCGCAATCGTTCGCCCACCTTGTCCAGTACTGGCGCTTGCTTAAGCAGTTCCGCGGCCTCGGGAGGCTGATGGCACGCAATGCAATTGAGTTCAGCCAAAAGCAATTGCCCGGCCGCCGCATCGGTCTTGCCAAAACGTTCAAACCCAGCAACGACCGGCGCGGCTGCGTCGGCCGTCGGCCCCATCGCCATGGCCGCCAGCATCAAGCCGACGCTTACCGTTCGGCAAGGACGAATCCAATTCATCATCGATTCCCCAAAACAATCTGAAAATGGGAGCGAAGGAAGGCGTAGTGAGTCGCTGCATCGTAAACGATCATGCTGGACGCAGCAAGAAATAACCGGCATCAACTATCAACTGTGTAAGCGATGCTGGCCACGATCGAGCGCTGCACGCCGATGACGCCGCTGGCGGTGTTCTTCGAGATCGCGAAACCCTGGGTGTTGTTGGTGAAGGATGCCGGAAGCGTATTGAGAGTGGGATTGGTGACGGTGAACGTATTCGCGGTGGCGGAATCGATGGTGAACGCGCCATTGAGGTCGACGTTGCCGGCGCTATAGCCCTTGACGACGACGGTGTTGCCAGCGGTGAAGCCGTGGTCGCCGCCTCCCTGAATGTTGACGTGAACGACATCCTGCCCCAAGAACGCCTGCCCGTCCGCACGGCAAGCGTCATCGAAGCGAAAGATCGCACCTTCCAGAGCCAGCGTCAAATTCGATCGCAGGGCGAGGCCCGTTTCGTCGAGCCGATAAATCATGCCCGGAAAGACGAGCGTCCGACCGCTTGAGGCCGCGGCGTCGATCGCCTGTTGTAATTCCCGTTGGTACGAAACGGAACCGTCTTTGACGTATCCTGCCGTCAGGAACTCCGTCGCCGAAAGCGCCGGCGCCGTAGGGC
Source organism: Planctomycetota bacterium (assembly GCA_037139885.1). GTDB lineage: Bacteria > Planctomycetota > Planctomycetia > Gemmatales > Gemmataceae > JAIEPT01. The sequence continues at coordinate 3,976 of JBAXFO010000065.1, read as the reverse complement.
GGACTTCGGGAACTACGGCCGGTTGTCCGAAAACGAAAGTCCCGAAGAGCAGCGTCGCAACGAGAGTGACGATTCGTGCATGTTGAAACATTGGCGTCGGCCCGGAGAGGTGGGGGCGAGGTCAAAAGGTCCGCAGGGAGATCTCATGTTTCGCGACGATGGGCCAAAGCGTTTTCGCCGACTCGCTCCGATCATTCGCAGCAACCCATCGAGCTCCCAGCTCCCGGCGAAGTTGATTGACGGCGCCGCCTGAGCGCGGTTATAAACAACCATAGGTAACGTAACGAAATGGGGCGACGCCGATGTTCCGACTCGACTTGGGCTGTGCGGAAGGAAGCCGTGGCATCGATCGCCGCAGCTTCCTGCAAACGGGAACGGCGGGGCTCGCGGCTCTCGGTTTGCCGTTCTTGGCCCAGGCTCGTGAAGCGTCGCTGGCTCGTCGCGACACATCCGTCATTCTCATTTGGCTCGACGGCGGTCCTGGCCACATGGATATGTACGATATGAAGCCGGACGCTCCGGCGGAATATCGCGGCCTGTGGCGCCCCATCCGCACGCGTGTGCCCGGATTCGATGTCACCGAGCTGTATCCGCGCCAGGCGCGCGTCGCCGACAAATTCTCGATGATACGCTCTCTTTATCATGGCACCGGCGATCACTTCGCGGGCGGCCATCGGATGCTCACCACGAAGAATATGGGAGTTTCCGGGGTCAATAGCGACGGCAAATTTCCGGGCATCGGCTCGATCGTTGCGCGCGAAGTCGGTCCCCGGCAGGTCGGCATGCCCGCCTACGCGTCCGTGCCGTACGCCAGCAGCATTGGCCTCAATCCGGGCTATTTCGGAGCGAATTTGCTCGGGCCGCGCTATCATCCCTTCGCGACCGGAGGCGATCCGAATGCTCCCGCCTTCCGCGTGCAAAACTTAAACCTCGCTACTAACGGCCTATCGCTCGGCCAACTCGAAGACCGCCGTGCGTTGACGCAGCATTTTGACGCCGCCCGCCGCAGTCTCGTTCCGCAAACCGAAGCCGTGGCCATGGACCGCTTCGCGCAAGAAGCGTTCGAATTCGTGACCGGCCCAAATGCTCGCGAGGCGTTCGACATCAATCGCGAGAATCCTCGCCTTCGCGATCGCTATGGCCGTAATACACTCGGCCAGTCGACGCTATTGGCTCGGCGGCTCGTCGAAGCGGGTTCGACTTTCGTCACCGTTCATTCCGGCGGCTGGGATCATCACTGGGATCTGCAAGCGAGCTACGAACGCCTGTTGCCGCAAGTCGATGCCGCGGTGGCGACGCTGTTCGAAGATCTCGACGACCGGGGCCTTCTGGAAAAGACGATGGTGCTGTTGTGCGGCGAGTTCAGCCGCACGCCGCGCATGAACGATGGCTCGGGCCGCGGCGCCCCCGGCCGCGATCACTGGGGCGATTCGATGTTTTGCCTCATCGGCGGCGGCGGCGTGAAAGGCGGCCGTATCATCGGCAGCACCGACCGCCTCGGCCAACGTCCCGCCACGCGTCCGCTCACGCCGTCGAACTTGCATGCGACCATCTATCAAGCGCTGGGCGTCGATCCGCACATGACACTGACCGATCACACCGGCCGACCCATTAACGTTCTCGACGACCCGACGCCGATCGACGAGTTGTTTTGATGCAGCGACTGTGTTGCGGCCGAATTGCTCGCGGCTCTCCGCAAGAGCGCTGTGGCAACGCACAAACGATCGCAACATCCCGCCCTCCGCCGACCCGATGCATTCTCTAAGCGTGCGCCGCGGTCTTTCTGATACGATATCTTCCCAGCTTGTGCGACAACTTCCGACGTTGAAACTCGAACCGGTGTGACTTTTCCATTGCTGAATTTCGCGATCGGCGCGATGATGAATGTCACCACGAGAGTCATCACAAGGTTGACGAAACCGATTCCAAGGAAAGCGTGCGTTATGCGGCGAGTGCTTCGAATGATGTCGGCGTTCTTGCTGCTCAGCGCCGCGGCGTGCCGCAACGAGACGGACGACGGCTCCGCGGGATGGAAGCTGGTTCCGCCCGATCCCGCCGCCATGCCCGTTCTGGCTCATGAAATCATGCCGGGAAACTATCCCGTCGGCAGCCGCATCGCCGACAAAGAGGCTCTTGGCGGTTTCGGTCCTTGCGACAATTTCCCCATGCGCCTTGGGAAATACGCCTGGGGCGCGAAGGGCGCCGTGTCTGTCGTCGCGTTCCCCGAAGAAGCCGTCGCCTATTTCCAACATCAAGGGTTCGCGGTCCGGATCGTCAATCGAACCAATAAGAACGTGGCGTTTCGCGCAACCGACTCGCGTCTTTCCCTGGTTCGCGAGGCCAAGGACGCCGACGGCGCATGGCAAGCGATCGAGTCGCTGCCGACCACGCATTGCGGCAACAGTCATCACCGCGTGTTCCTGGAGCCGAACCAATACTGGCAGTTTCCGGCCAGGCTTTACACCGGACACGTGAAAACCAAACTTCGCTTCCGCCTCGACCGCCATGACGGCGAGCCGCCGCTTTACTCCGCCGAATTCGATGGGGCGATCGCAATCGATCAACTCCCGAACGCCAATAACGTTCCCGATGACGATTGAGGGATCGGTCAACATGCGCCGTGGTTTCTTAACCCTTCTCGGGATGCTTGCGCTGGGCGCTTCCGCCTCGCATGTCGCGGCGCAGGCGCCGTTGCAAGTCAGCCCGTCTTCGATCGTCCTCGATAATCCGGAAGCCTCGCAACAAGCGCTGGTCAGCGCCGGCACGACCGATCGAACGCACACGGCGACTTACGAAATCGTCGATCCGGCGATCGCGAGCGTCGATGCCTTCGGTCGGGTCCGCGCCCGCAGTGACGGCCGAACGACATTGGTCATTCGCGATGGCAAGAGCGAAGCACGCGTCGCCATTGAAGTCGCCGGCGTCCAGGCTCCGCCCCCGGTCGATTTCCCGACGCAGATGATCGCTCTGTTCTCCAAGAACGGTTGCAATACCGGCGGCTGCCATGGCAAGGCGGAAGGCAAGAACGGTTTCAAGCTCAGCATCTTCGGTTTCGATCCGGCGGGCGATCATGCTGCGATCGTGAAAGAGAGCCGGGGTCGTCGCATTCTTGCAAGCGCGCCCGAACAAAGCCTCCTTCTCCGCAAAGGCGCCGGGCAGATCGCTCATGGAGGCGGACGGCGCTTGCCGGAGGACGGTCTCGCTTACCAACGCCTGCGTCGCTGGATCGCGGAGGGGAGCCGGTTTGAAACGGGAGCTCCCGCGATCGTGAATATCGAAGTCGAACCACGCGAACGCATTCTCCCCTTCAATGGCTCGCAACAACTTCGCGTCACCGCGATCGACGCCGATGGCAAACGGCATTGCGTGACAGCCGACGCGGAATACGATTCGAACGCTCCGGGCATCGCCCGTCCCGACGGCCGAGGTCTGGTGCAAGCGAGCGGTTTTCCCGGGCAGGCGGCGATCCTCGTCCGCTATCTCGGGCATGTCACGGTGTGCCGTATCGTCATCCCGCGCACCGGAATCGCGTTCCAACGGCCGCCTGAAGCCAATTTCATCGATCGCCATGCATGGGACAATCTGCAGCGCCTGGGCATCCCCCCCGCCGATTTGGCCGACGACGCGACGTTCCTGCGCCGCGTCTTCCTCGACACCATCGGAACGCTTCCCACGTCCGCCGAAGCCCGCGCCTTCCTCGCGGATAAGACGCCCGACAAACGCGCCCAACTCATCGATCGCCTCTTGGAGCGGCCCGAATACGCCGACTACTGGACGATGCTTTGGTCCGATTTGTTGCGCGTCGATCGCGACGCCATCACTCCCGCCGGAGCCGTGGCGATGACCCGTTGGCTCCGCAAACAATTTGCCGAGAATCGTCCTTACGACGAAATCGTGCGCGGCTTGCTCACCGCCCGCGGCAGCGTCAGCGACGAAGGCCCGGCCGCCATTTTTAAGGCGTTGACCACCCCTGAAG
>JBAXFO010000064.1:0-11410 GCA_037139885.1 Planctomycetota bacterium | reverse complement strand
ATGATGTCGATCGGCCTGCACATGCGCGTGGCCGGCCATCCTGGACGTGCCGGCCACGCTGGAGTACCTGGAGACCCGCGGCGTCCCCGTCGTCGCCGTCGGCCAAACGGAGCTCCCCGGGTTCTACGCCCGGACCAGCGGCATCCGCGCGCCGCTGTCCGTGCCGGATCTCGACGCCGCGGCCATGCTCACCGCCACCCACCTCGCTCTCGGCCTCGGCAGCTCGGTGCTCCTGTGCGTGCCGATTCCCGAGGCAGACGCGCTCCCCGCCGCGGAGGCCCTCGCCGACATCGACCGCGCCATCTTGACCGTGCTCGATCTCCCCGCCGGTACGTTGCAATCGCGACAACGCACCTGGCAGACCTCCGGCCCGCGCATGCTCGCCATGTACCTGGCGCGGAAGCACACGTCGGCGACCTACAGCGAAGTCGGCCAACACTTCGGCAAACGCAGCCACAGCACCGCCGTGGCCGCCGAGAAGCGGGTTCAACTCTGGCTCGCCGATCAAGAAAACATTTTGCTGGGCACGAAGAAGACCCCGGTGAAGGATCTGCTCGAACGCGTCGAAATCGAACTGGCCCGATAATGCGTAAGCCCACCAAAAGCCTTTGGTGGGCTGGAGAAGCCGCTTCTTACGCCGGGCTCAAAACCGGCAAACCCATGGCCCGGAACAGCTCTGCGTCCGCTTCCGCTTCCGGGTTGGGGGCGGTGAGGAGTTTGTCGCCAAAGAAGATGGAATTGGCGCCGGCCATGAAGGCGAGCACTTGCAGTTCCCGACTCATGCGGTCGCGGCCGGCGCTCAGACGCACGCGGGCCTTCGGGAAGGCGATACGCGTCGTCGCGATCAGGCGGATCAATTCAAGGCTGTCGACCGGCTTCGCTTTTTCAAGCGGGGTGCCGGCGATGGGGACGAGAGTGTTGATCGGGATGCTCTCCGGCGCCGTGTCGAGAGCGAGCAATTCCGCGAGCAACATCAAACGATCGTCTTCGTTTTCGCCCATGCCGAGAATGCCGCCGCAGCAGACCGAGATGCCCGCCTTCTGCACCGATTCGAGCGTGCGCAGGCGATCGTCGTAAGTGCGGGTGGTGATCACGTTCGGATAGTGGCGGCGCGACGTGTCGAGGTTGTGGTTGTAAGCCGTCAGCCCGGCGTCTTTGAGTCGCGCGGCCTGATCGTCGGTGAGCATGCCGAGAGTGACGCACGCTTCCATGTCGAGTTCGCGAACGATGCGAACCATGTCGAGAACGCGGTCGAAACTGGGGCCATCCTTGGGGGAACGCCAGGCGGTGCCCATGCAAAACCGCGTGGCGCCAAGTTCCTTGGCGCGTGTCGCCTTGTCGCGGACTTCATCGAGTTCGAGCAGCGGCGTGGCAGGGACGTCGGTCTTGAAGTGAGCGCTCTGCGAACAGTAGCCGCAATCTTCGGCGCAGCCGCCCGTCTTGACGCTGAGCAAGACGCAGCGCTGGATGTCCGCGGGGTCGTGATTTTCACGATGCACGGTCGCCGCCCGGTAGAGGAGATCGGGCAGCGGCAGGCGATAAACGGCTTGGAGGTCTGCGAGTGTTTTCATGGTGGCGATTGTATGACTGAGCCGGGTTGTTCGCCTATACCCGATGTTTCGCCTCGGAATAAACCAGCAACAGAGAATCCGTCTGCCCCGGCAGGACCTGAGCGATGCGAAACGTTATGGCGGCCGCAATCTTCGTCGCGATGGCAGGTTGCGGCGGCGGCAGCTTCGGCGGCGAAAGCTATACGTCGAAAGCCCTCGACGAATTCCGTGCCGGCAATGCGTACGACTGGCGCGCCAAGAAAAAGCGCCCCAGCGCGAAAGACGTGACGGCCGTCGAGAGCAAGATCAAAAGCGTCGCTGCCGGATCCCGCAAGGACTTCCACCAGGCCTTCCGCGTCCTGAGCAACCAGCGCGACCACGACGAAATCGCCTTCACCACGCTCGCCAAAAGCTCCTTCAACCGCGCCACCTATAATCGCGTCTTCGGCGAACCCGAAAACGCCAACACCCGCGACGAACCCAACACCTGGGCCCACACCTGCAGCGACGGCAAAGTCACCCTTCGCGGCTACATCAACTCGAAATCCGAGCCCGACGTCGTGACGACGTTTCCGCAGAAGCCGAAGTATTGATGGGGCTTTTTCGCAGGGGCGGTTGCGCCGGAGGCGAAGTCCGCCAGAAGGTTCCGAAGCGGAATCCGAATCGGCGGAAGCGCCAAACCTTTTGGTGGGCTTCGCCTCCGGCGAAACCCACCCTACGATTCTTCACCGATTAGTTGTTGTTCTTTTTCTTCTTCAATTCGCCGATTTTGCTGAGTTCGTCTTTGGTGAGGAAGCCGTCGTTATTGGTGTCGAGCTTGTCGAAGAGTTTCGCTTTGCCTTTGCCGGAGGCTTCGAATTCGGCGCGGGAGATTTTGCCGTCGCCGTTGGTGTCGAGTTTCTTAAGGATGTCCCCCTTTTTGGCTTTGGCGGCGCCCTCGGCCGGATCGGCGCCGAGAAGGGCAAGGCTCAGGATGCCGAAGATGCCTAACGATACTGTTCGCAATGCGGTCATGGAAGACTCCCGTGGGGACGTGGAAATGAGGTGGCTGAGACGGTTGATGCGGTCGTTTGGCGACCGACTTTCCGCTCTCTGCCTTATTCAACCCCCGGCACGGGCCGATGGATCATTAAAAAATCGTGATTCTCTCCGTTTCAAGCGGCGCGGAGCCGGGGCGCTTCGGTTTGCGATTCTCGCTTCCTGGCGGGCCAGCGGGCGAGCGTCGTCAAGAGCCCGGCCAAAAGCACGAGGGCGTTCAGCATGACGACGCCATGCCAGAGCCCCAGCGTATAAAGCGAGCCGCCTTGCAGGTCTTTGTTTGAGAGAGCCGCACACACAGACGCCAATGCGACGACCACGGCTGCGGCCCGATCGCGCCGCACAACCGCTTGCCGGGCCAGGCAGAAACCCGGCAAGATAAGCGTCGCGAAATGCGGAATGCTCGACATTGGGGAATACATGAGCATCAAAATCGCCACGACGCCATATTCGTACCCCGCCCATTGTGCATCGCTGGCGTCGCGTTCGGGGTGCAGGCGAAAGCGGCGGCAGAAGACGAGCCCCGCCGCGGCAGCGAGGACGAGTTGCACGCCATAAAGCGCCGGCTTCCAACGCAATGCCTCCAGGGGTGTCGACGTGACGCCGATGACGAGGCCGTTCGCGGTCCAGTTCCATTCGGTTTGCGTCCAGCGGCTGAACGCGCCCGCGAGCGATTGGTTGTAGAGCGGATCGCTATGCCAGGCGCCCGGGGCATGATTGCGGTCGGCCATCGGTTGCAGAAAAAGACGAAACCATTCCGCCAGCCATGTCGAACCGCTCGGCGACGATTGCACCAGCTCGGGCAGGAGATTGACACCCAACGCCACGGCGACGACCAGCGCCGCCGCCAGGAAACGTCGACGCAAGACGAGATAAGGCGCCAGGAGCAACGGCGTGCACTTCATCGCCGTCGCCAATCCGAAAAGAATCGCCCCGCGGCACGCATGTCCCGTTTGCAACCAGCGGCAGCCGCCCAGAAATAACGCGGCCATCACGATATCGGTCTGCTGATGAGCCAGAGCATGAAATGAATACCACACCCCGCATCCCAGGCCCAGAACGAAGATCGCGTGCTCCGACCAGGGCCATGTCGCGGCGTCACGAAAGCGGCCGCCGCCCGCGATCGCCCAGGCGGACGTCACCATCCAGGCCAGACAGAATGCGTTCACCGCAAACCAGCCGAGCCGCACGCCCAGATGGGGCAGCGCGGTGAACGGTAGGGCCAGCAGCATTTGAAAGGGGGGATAAGTGTAGCCGTAATTTTGGCGGTAAACGTCGCGTCCCGCCTGCAAATCGATGGCCGCGCGAACGTAAACGTCGTCCCATTCGGAATGGAGACGCGTGCAAAAAGGCATGACCGCGGCGAGCAAAACCACGAGCGCCACGGCGAAATACGGATTTTTCCAAACACGCGTCGCCGCGCTGGCATCGACAGTTGACATGGCGCCCTTCCCGTGGATTCCTTCGAGAATCGGGGCCATTCATACCGCGATCGGGCGTTGGTTACCAGAGGGAATGGGGGAGGGGGAAACAAGCCCTGGGATGAGGCGCTCCGAATCCCAGGGTTAAACTCAACTGCTCTTCGGCTCGCTGTTCTGCTGTTGCTGATTGCCGATTTCCGAAATGGGGCCGATCACGCTGAGAAGATGCCCAAACTGCCCGAGCTTTTGGCCGTTTTTGTCGATGAACTCTTGCAAAGCGAACTCGGAATCGAAGGCGTCGCGGCCCTGATCGATCAACTCTTGCGACAAGTTGTCGAGCATGTTCAGGTACGCCTTCTCCATGAGCGGATAGATCTGTTTGCAGTTGCCCGGCAACTCGGGGTAATGGGTTTCCCAGCGGGCCAGCACGGTGCGCCAGCGATTCAAATTCTCCGCATGCAGACCGCGGGCGTGGTTCAATTGTTCGCGCTGCAGATTGATGATTTCCTGAAGACCTTGCTTTTGCACGTCGAGCACTTGTTGCAAGACGCCGAGAATCATTTGGTTGGTGAGGGCCTCGGTCGAACCGGAGTTCGACGCGGCGGGCAACGCGTTGGACGAGATATCGAACTGAAATTGCATGACATCCCTCGACCGAATTCTGCGAACGAACGAGGTGGCTTTCTCATTTATATCACGGCGCCGCGCCGCGATCAAAAGACTTGCCGGGGAAAAATGGTGAATTCGTAAAGACTATGAAGAACTCGCAGGCCGGGTTGTCCGCCGTAAAAATGCGCAGCCTGCGGTGCGCATTGCCAAATCCGTTGCCAAACGCCGGTTTTGGCCTCGTTTCCTCTAGGACAGATCCGCCGATTGCATTACGATGAACGACGTCGCCAGGAACAACCCTGGCTTCGTGGCCGCAGGATGTGGCCGTTCGCCGCGTGAACCCGACAAGGAGGATCGAAATGAAGCTCCGCTATTTAATCGTCGACCAGGCGGGCCAGCTCGTGCTCGTCAAGCGGGCGTTGGTCGAAGCCTTGTGGAACGGCGACGTTCCCGCCGGCATCCTCGGCTCGGAAAACCTCTCGGAGCTTCGCCTCGTCAGCGTCCTTTCCGACGCGAAATTGCGGCCGCGAAAAATCTTCCTCCTGCGCCTGCCCCTGTCGAGCGGCGAATTCCGCAAAGAGAACTACCTTACCCTCAAAATCTTCTCGCGTTCCGATTGCGTCACGCCCCGCGAAGTGATTCACCACCATACCGCGGGCTGGCCGAAAGACTTCTTCCGCCAACTCGCCGTCGCTCTCGATACGCCCGTGCGAGATCTGGAAGTTCCCCTCGGCATCGGCGGTCCGCTGCTGATGGCCGCCGCCATGTCGGTCACGCCCAAACAGGCGCTGCGGTATTTGAAGTAAGCATCCGCCGACTCTCAATGAACGTCGCAAGCCCGCGAGGAAAATTCTCGCGGGCTTGCGACGTTTCTTCGTTCCATCTCTTTAGAAGCGAAACTCGACGCCCAAGTTCAGGCCTTGCGCCCAGAAATCCGTGCTATCGACGGGCTGCCGCGGTGCGGCCTGGGGGCCGGTTCCGAAGCCTTGCAGCGTCGGCACGAGCGAAGGGTTGATCGTCGTCGACACTGCATTGCCGGGGCGAACAACGTCGCTCCAGTAAAGCACCGTATAGCCCGCTCGCAATGTGATGTTCTGCGAAACGCGGTAGCCCACATTCAGCCCGAGTTCGGGGACGACGGCGAACGAATTCGTAAAGTTGCGGCCCGAGTTGCCGTTGTTGACGAGCAACCCGGCCGGGATGTTGGGCCCGGAGTTGCGCGTCGTGGCTGTCCCTTCGAGGTCGGCCGTTTGATCGGTGACGCCGAGCGCCAGTTTGACGACCGCGGTCGTGATGAAGCGATCGGAAATCCACGTCATGCGGCCGCCGACCTGGCCGCCGTAAAAGTTGCTGCTCGTGCCGAAGCGGTCTTGCAAGGCGAGCCGGTCGCCCTGCTGGAGCGCGGAGTCGGGCGGGCCTTGATTGGCGAGCGACGTGATGTTCTGTTGCAGCGTCAAGCTTTCCGCGAGATAGAGACAGCGAACCCCGAGCAGGCCGTCGGCGCGGAACGTCGGCGAATCGGAGCCGTTGATGGCGACGTTGAAGTCCCAACCGGAGAAGCGCGTCGAACTGATTTCAGCCAGCCCGCCCGATTGAAACGTCGGAAAAGACAGCAACGCCCCATCTTGTTGGTTCGTCTGGCTGCTGAGAAATGGCCTTACGAGAAAGGGCGTCCCCGTACCATCGGAGGCGAAGCCCTGGAAGTTGCGCCGGTGTTCGAGGACGAAGCCGCCCGCTTCGAAGCCGATCGAACGTTGTTCGTCGATCCAGGTGCCCGCTTCCAGGCGCAGGCCGCTGAAGGCGTTGTTGCTGATATTTTGGTCGCCAAGGACAACCCGCGTGCCCGGTTGGCCCAGAGCGCCGGGATTGGCGTCGAGGAGCGAACCGGTCGTCAACAGCGGGCCCGGCGACGGAGCCGCGCTGAGCCACCAGACGAGGTAGTCGGCATTGAACCATACGCCCGGGGCGCAGGCCTCATTGCGGTTCGCGCAATTGACGACCGGGGCCGAAGGCTCGGCATACGACACTGCGGGAGCCGGCGGGTTGACGTAGCCCGTCGTCTGGGCCTGGGCCGAGCTGCCGCCCAGCAGCGACCAGCCGAACAACAATCCGCCGACCGGTTTGATGAATTTGCGGAGCATGAGAGCCATCCTCTCGTGGCGCAGACAGTTGTGTCTGCGGAGTGTTTGGATTGATGGGAACGGCAGCCAGAAATTGCCTGCCCCGACAAACAGAAAGATCGGAAGTTTGGTTAGAACCGGAACAGTCGTTGTCTGCGGAATTGCCGTTACGCGCGGAAAATGAGGCAAGATTTACCGCTTGGTCAACGGGGCAGGCTGCGCGGGCGTGCTTCGGTATCCGCGGACCTCACTCCGGACGCGGCGTTTCGTCCGTTATCGAAGGACCAGGGCGACGGCGGCGGCGAAATCGGCGGCGATGCGCCAGCTTGGGGCGAGTTCGGCTTCGGGGGCGGACAGCGGTTTGCCGGTGCGGACGAGAATGCCGCCTTGACAACCGGCTCGCTGGCCAGCGATCAAGTCGCGAAGGGAATCGCCGATCGCGTACGACGCGGGCAGATCGATGTCGAGGTCGCGAGCGGCCTTCAGATAGAGACCTGGCATCGGCTTGCGATCCGAATGTTCTTCGGCCCCTTCAGCGGCAGGGCCGGCGGGGCAGTAGTAGACGCCGTCGAAAGCGATGCCGAACGCGGCCAGCTGGCGGTCGACTTCGGCGGCGACCGAGGCGTAATCCGCTTCCGTCATCCAGCCGCGGCCGATGCCGGATTGGTTGGTGATGACAACGAGACGGTAGCCGGCATCGCGCAGGCGTTGGAGGCCTTCGGGCACGCCGGGCAGGAGACGGACTCCGGCGGGGTCGCGGAGGTATTCGCGATCTTCGATGAGGGTGCCGTCGCGATCAAGGAAGATGGCGGCGGCGGAACGCGGAGTCTGCATAGTTCTCGACACGTAAGCCCATCGCCGAACTACATTCCGTGCGACAGCGCGGCGGGCTCGGGGTTTTCGGTCCGGAACTCGTCGGGGCGGTCGTAGCCGTAGCGCTGGATGACATCGCCCCAGCGGCGGGTGATTTCGTCTCGCTGGGAGGGGGTTTGTTGATACTTGTTGGTTTCGTAGCCGCGCAAGGTGGCGACGAATTCTTTGAGCCGGGGCTCCATGGCCTCCCAACCGCCCAGCTGCAAATGGTCGTACACGTTTTGCAGCGTTGCGACCGGATCCTGGACGAGGTCTTCGTAGCGCAGTTCGAAAAACTGTTCGACGGGCAGCAGGCGTTTGCCTTCTTCGAGGCGGGCGTGCATGAGGTTGAACGTTTCGAAAACGCGTTCTTCCAGGCCAGCGTGATTGGGCGCCTGGAAGCCTTGGACTTCGTCGAGCGTTCGCCAGAGGTTGACGGTCGACGCGAACACGACATACGGATCTCGCATGATGTGTACGAAGAGCGCCCCAGGGAACATTTCCTTGAGCGCTTTGATGCGGGCGGTGTGCGGCGGCGATTTGAGGACGATGCGTTTGCCCGTCTTGTACGTGATCTGTTGGAGAAAGCGCGTCAACGCCTGTTTCCAGCGAGCCAGGGCGGGGGCGGGCACACGTTCGAGATCGAGGTAGTCTTGATCGTGCGGCGGCGAATTGGGAAACGCGATCGATGTATACGGCGACGGCACGCCGAGCATACACAGGGCGAATTCATCTTCCTGCGGCCGATCCCAGCCCGCTTTCATGTGGTCCATCGGCCGTTCGTGCGGAAGCAGAAATCCGAACAGCTTCGTGAAGAGCGACTCGGTGAGCAGAAAGTGATTCGGATCGACGCATTGATACGTCGTGGGATACGCGAAACGCGGGTCTTGAATCATCAGTTCGTGGAGCAGCGTGGTGCCGTTGCGCCAGTGGCCAAGGATGAAGATCGGCGGGGCGGCGAGTTTCGTCGCGTTCACGGCCCGGCCGTAGATCAGCGTTTGCAGCCAACCGAGGACGGAATGCGTCACGCTCATCACGGTGACGATGACGGCGATGTACAACCGCGACGGATGGACGGCGAAGCGGTTTTTGATCAGCAACCGCGTCCAGGCGGAGACGTTGCATCCTTGCCAAATTCGAGGCGCCCATTCCGGTTTCTTGGCCATCTTGGGTTCATGGGACATGGATCGAGTTCCGAGATCGGCAGCGAGCCTTTTGGAATCGCGAGAAGATCATTGTCCGACTTGCCGTCGCTGGGGACAAGACAAACCGCCGAAAGAATTCAGAACGAAGGCCCCGATTTGGGAATTTATTCGGGCTCCATGGGGAGTTCGTAGGCTGGCCAATGGGCCCGCCAAAGATCAATCAAGAAAATCGCCACGCCGATCCAGATGATGGCGAAGCTGATGGCTCGGCCCTGGCCGAACGGTTCGCCGAAGACCAACACGGCAATCGCGAACTGCACCCTCGGCGATAAAAACTGGAGAAACCCCAACGACGACAACGGCAACCGCTGGGCCGCCTGCCCGAACGCGAGCAGGGGAAACGCCGTCACCAGCCCGCTCGCGGCGATGATCCAATCGAGCCTCGCCCCATGACTGCCGAACGCCAGCGAGCCTTCGCGCTGCCAGAGAAACAAACAGACGATCGCGATGGGGCTGAGCACCAGCGTTTCGATCATCAAACCCAGCAACCCGTCGACGTTTTTCGAAGTCTTCCGCGCCAAACCGTAAAGCGCGAACGAACCGGCGAGAGCCAGCCCGAGATAGGGGACCTGTCCGCTGACGAGCACCAAGATCAAACACCCCAACGCCGCCACGCCCACCGCGACCCATTGCAGCGGCCTCATTTTTTCGCCGAGCACAGCCAAGCCCAACAACACGCTCAACAGCGGCGTCAGGAAATATCCCATGCTGGCTTGCACGACCTGTTGGGTTTCGACGCTGACGATATACAAAAGCCAGTTCACCCCGATGAGCAGCGCCGACACGCACAAAAGCCCGAGCAAGCGCGGCGTCCGAAAGACGCGCAGCACATCGCCCCAGCGCCGCGCCATCGTGACCACGATCGCCAGGAATAACCCGCACCAGAGCATCCGGTGCATCAGGATTTCGCCCGTCGAGACCTGCGCAAGCAACTTGAAATAGAGCGGCACGACGCCCCACAAACCATAGGCGAGCAACCCATAGATGACGCCCTGGCGATGGTCGTTAGTCATGGGAATCGAACATCCTTGAGAAACACTCCGCGTCCGCCAACTATTCTATGAGGCGACCGTTTGCGGCTCTCCGCAGCGGAGCGCTGACATGGCCCCTCCCGCAAGCGCCGCCCATCCTCCGCAAATCCCGGTTAGTCGCCGCTCCGCTTTCCTTTAACCTTCGGCTGGCAAAACGCCGAAGAGGAAAAGCAGGCAAACCGTAGATCGAGAGACGAATCCGCGGGGAAATGTTCGCGGTCTCCTCCAACGCCCCGAGCTTTCCCCGTCGTCTGGCGAACGCCCTTTCGCAGCTTTGCCTGGTTTTGCTGGTTTGCCTGGTTCGTGACGCCGGGAAATTTTGCTCTGGTGTCAGCCGCTTTCTCTGTCGTATACATGATGCGTTGTTCGCCCGAGAAGGTTAACGCCTTTTCCAGGTTCGGAGCCGGAGGCCCTGACCGCGAACGACGCGACCCACGGAATGGGGACGTCCTATGTCACGCGCGAAATCCGCTCGCATTCATCCTGCCGCCCACGTCTCGCCCGACGCCATCATCGGCGAGAACGTCGAGATCGGCGCCTTCGCCCTCATTGAAGGCTCCGTCACCATCGGCGACGATTGCGTCATCCGCCCGGGAGCCTATCTTTACGGCCCCCTCACCATGGGCCGCGGCAATGTCGTCCACACCGGCGCCATCCTCGGCGACGCCCCCCAGCACACCAAATACAAAGGCGAACGCACCAGCGTCGTCATCGGCGACGACAACATCATCCGCGAAAACGCCACCATCCATCGCGGCACCGCCAGCAGCTACAAAACCGTCATCGGCAACAACAACTTCCTCATGGTCGGCGCCCACATCGCCCACGATTGCGTCGTCGGCAACCGCTGCATCCTCACCAACGGCTCCATGCTCGGCGGCCATTGCGTCCTCGAAGACAACGTCATCATCTCCGGCAACTCGGCCGTGCATCAGTTCGCCCGCGTCGGCCGCCTCGCGATGCTGGCCGGCCTTTCCGGTTCGACCAAAGACATCCCGCCGTTCATCATCCAGCAAGGCATCGACACGACCAGCGGCGTCAACGTCATCGGCATGCGTCGCGCCGGCCTCAGCAACGAACAGATCAACGCCGTCCGCGAAGCCTTCCGCACGCTTTATCGCCGCGGCCTGCCCCTGCCCGCCGCCCTGGCGAAACTCCAACACAACCTCGGACACATCGACGTCGTTCAAGAAATGATCGGCTTCATCAACGGCGCCTCCAAAGGCGTGGCACCGATGCGGAGCCGATTTCGCGAAGAGGCGGCGTAGACGAAAACGCGGACGCCGAACGGAGAACAAAAGGCTCGCTTCGTAAGCGGGCTTTTTTGTCTCCGGCGGAAGCGAACGCGTTCCATGTCACAGCGAATCAAAAAACGAATCCCGTTCCGCACATCAACGACGGTTCCAGCGCTGGTCACCCAAGCCGACCCCTTGGGGGTCGTCGCTTATGGACTCGAACTCAGGGAGTTACCGTCATCCCAGGGCCTACGCGCGGCTGCCTACTGGATCGCTTCGTCCCAGAACGATTTAGCGCCATGATGCAGGCGGGCGCCGACTTGAGAGATCACTTTCATCGCCAGAAAGC
>JBAXFO010000063.1:0-11527 GCA_037139885.1 Planctomycetota bacterium | reverse complement strand
GACTCGAAGAAGCCGACGCCGGTGGTCTTGGCCTTTCACGGCGGCGGTGGCAACGCCGACAGCATGATCGTGTTCAGCGGCCTGAACAAGAAGGCCGACGCAGCGGGCTTCATCGTCGTCTACCCAAACGGAACCGGGCGACTCGAAAAGATTCTGACGTTCAACGGCGGCAACTGCTGCGGCTACGCCATGACCAACAAAGTTGACGACGTGGAGTTCACTCGCAAGATTCTCGATGATCTCGCCAAGTCTGCGAACATCGACCCCAAGCGGGTCTTTGCCACCGGCATGTCGAACGGCGGGATTATGTCCTACCTGCTCGCCTCGGAATTTTCGGATCGCATTGCCGCCATCGCCCCGGTTGGTGGTCCGATGGGAACGGAAACCTGCAAGCCGAAGCGTCCGGTGTCCGTCATCCACTTCCACGGAACCGCCGACGAACATGCCCCGTTCAAAGGCGGCAAGGGCAAAGGTCTTTCTGGTACGGACTTCTACTCCGTCGAACATTCAATACAAGCGTGGGTGAAGGCCAATGGTTGTGAGAAAGAGTCGGTCGTCACCAAGCTCCCCGATACGGCCAAGGACGGGACGACGATCACGAGGAAGACCTATGGCGGCGGCAGGGATGGCTCCGAGGTCGTGCTGGTCATCATCGAAGGCGGTGGTCATACTTGGCCGGGGCAGGAGCCACGCCTCAAGGCGCTGGGCAAGTCCACCAAGAACATCTCGGCCAACGATTTGATGTGGGAGTTCTTCCAGAAGCATCCGATGAAGTGATCTTTGAAAAGCGTCGGTCAGTTCAGGAAGCCAAAAAGCGAGCGACAATGGCGGTGATGTTGTCTTTGCCCCCCAGCTTGTTGGCCTCACTCACCAGGGACTCGCACGCCCGCTGCGGGTCATCTTCTTCTTGAAGAATGGCGGCGATTCGCGCTTCGGAAACCATCTCCGTGAGGCCGTCCGAACAAAGCAAAACCACGTCTGCGGCATGGAGGTCGAGGCTGTGCAATTCCGCCTCAACTCCCCGTTCTTGGCCCCCAAGAAGATTCGTCACCACATGCCGCCACTGATGAGTCGCTTGGTTCTCCGGTGAGACGACCCCTCGACGAACCAGTTCGGCGGTTAAGGTGTGATCCTGGGTCAGTTGTTGAAGTTGCCCGCCAGAATACAAGTAGCATCGGCTATCGCCCGCATGAGCGACGAAGAGTCGCCAATTCACGGCGAATGCCATCGTGAGGGTGGTCGCCATGCCTCGCCATTCGGGATGCTTTTCCGTTTCCTCGAAGATTCGAGAGTCGGCTTGAAGAAGAGCATTCTGCAAATCACGCAACGCCGCCTGTTCCTCGTTGGCTTGCAGGTTGGAGAATCGCTTGAGCGTGTTGAGCAAGAAGCACTCAACGGTTTTCACGGTCAAGCCACTGGCAACTTCCCCTGCGTGGGAGCCGCCAACACCATCCGCTACCAAGAAGGCATGGCCCCGATGACAACTCAGAATGGCCTTGGATTGCGTGAGATTTGTGTGGTGGACCTGAATCGCTCTCGACAACTCTGCGATCAGGAAGCAGTCTTCGTTGGAACGACGCACTTTTCCACGGTCGCTCAGGCCAAAACTCTGAACCTTGAATGGTGGCCGGGGAGACGGAATGGAGGGATGGGCAGCGGGGGCCGCATCCGGTTTTCGAGTTGACGAGTTTGAAACAATCATGAAGTATTGGCCCCTTCTTTGATCGACGAACCGACGAGAGGAAGAGCTTTGCGTGTCGTTTCTTCACAGACCGGATTCAGTGGCTTGGACGCCTTTTTGGTAATGCGTGTAAATGGAAATTGGTATCGGCAGATCGCCTAAATGGGTGCGGATCAACGGCAACACTTCGTTCCAATCCAAGCCGCCGATGCCTGTCGCCAATTTGGGGATGGCGAGACTCTTGATTTTCTCGCTTCCCAATTCGTGTCGAAGTCGCCGCAATGCGTGGTTGACGTTCGCCGTGGTCGCATGGCCGGACTTCGCTCCATGAGCATGATCGCCTTCTTGGGTCATTAGACAGAATATCCGCACGCCCGCTGTTGCCCACATCCACAACTCGCCGGGCTTCGGATGGCATTGATGGCTGTAGTGCCGGAAATCTTTTGCCAACGTCGGCCATTTGTCCCGCAAGGCCAGGGCAAGGCCGTGATCGAAATGGTCGTTCGGTGCGACACCGTGAGCAATCGCCTCGGCCTTGGTCAGCAGAATATCGCCGGTAACTTCGTGAATCATGATCTATTCTCTCCCAGCATTCGACTCTTCGGAGTCTCTCTTTCTCTCGCCAATTCCCTGGACGATAGAATACTGGCCGTAGGCACTTCGGCAGCGGAGTTATTTCGCCACCGCCCGCACCACCTTGACCCACTCGATCTCCATCCTGAACGGCCCGGCCTTTTTGTCGCCCAGGAGGAAGCCAAGGGCGTTGACCTCTTTCGGGTCCACTTGCCCGGCAGTAGGCACTGCTTTGCCGAACCAACTTGCCTCGAACTTGTCGAGCGGAATGTTGACCTCGATCCATTCGTCCTTCTTGGTTGAAACCGTCGCCCGGTATGCGAAGGCGACGAGGGGCTTGTTGAGGTAGAGGTTCAGCGAATACTCACGGCCATCACCACGGACTTTGGCGACCAGCGTAACGCCTTTTTCCAGGCCGAGTTTCTTGGCCTTTCGATCTCGGAACGCGAACCGCTCGGCGTCGAGGCACTCGAACGTTTCATCCGCAACGAACCGCTGTTGTGAAATTCGCGAAGTGTGGATGCTCGAAGCGACGAACGATTCATCGGCTCGCGGTCCCGTGCACCTCGGCCATTCGCACGCCGTTCTCGTAAGATAATCGCTCCGGCGCCGATCGGTCGTGGAACGGTTGGCCGGTGGGTTGTCGTCCATTCAAGGAATTCCGTCATGGCCATGCGTAAGAAGCATCTTCGGACTGCCGCCAAGCGTCGGCGTAAAGCGTACAATCATCCCTCGCCGACGAAGCGTCGCAAGTGCGAAAACAAGTATCGATAACGACTTGACCACCGAAATCTCGGCGGCGGCGCTTTGAGAAACTTGAGCCGTGGAGGATTTCTTCCTTCGTCATTGCCGCCCGGCTGCTTACAATAACATTCGTTCGCTAGGGGTGCCCGCGAGTTGCGGGCTGAGATGACACCCTCAGAACCCGATCCGGGTCATACCGGCGTGGGAAAGCGATTCGTCCTTGCAAGTCGACTTGCCGAATCTCTTCGGATTTTCCCGTCATCTCAAGCCATTGCCCCCTTTGTGCGTCGTCATCGGGCGGGGTCGTTTTCATGGCGCTTTACGGATTCGCGCGCGGCGCTCTGATGTGGATCGCGAGCGTCGCTTGCTTGTTTCCGCTCACGATTCCCCTGCTCTATCTGGCGTTCCGCATTCGTGAAGGCCGCGTTCCCGAGAACGATGAAACGGGGATCGACAACGACGAACTCTGGAAGCGTTCCGCCATCGCCTCGGCCGTGCTGGCGGCGGCGACTTTCGCGGCGATCTTCGTCGATGTCGTCGCGGCGAAGTGGGCCGATGCGCCCGCGGGGGTGGTCCACTTCGTCATTCTGCTGCTCTATTTCGCCATGGCGGCGTTCATCGTCATGGTGGTTTTCGCTTATGAGGACTTTTTCGCAGCCCTCGGCCAATTGACGATCTTCCTCATCATGCCGATCATCGTTTTGTTCCCCCTCAACGCCTTGCTCGGCCTGTGGAACTTTTGGCTCAAATATTTCGACGGCTGGCTGAAGGCCTTCACCTGATTCTTCGATTCACTCGTTCGGGAAATGTACTGGAAAGGACGATACGCCCATGACTCAGCTCGAATCCGCCCGCCAAAACATCATCACGCCGGAGATGCTTTTCGTCGCCGAGCGCGAGGATCTCGACGTCGAAATCATCCGCGACGAGGTCGCTCGCGGCCGCATGGTCATCCCCGCGAACATTCATCACCTCAAGAAAAAACTCGAGCCGATGGCCATCGGCGTCGCCTCGAAATGCAAGATCAACGCGAACATCGGCAACTCCGCCGTCACGGGCACGGTCGAAGATGAACTCGAAAAGCTGCACACCGCCGTGCATCTGGGCTCCGACACCGTCATGGATCTTTCCACCGGCGGCAAGATCGACGAGATCCGCCAGGCCATCATCGACGCTTCGCCCGTTCCCATCGGCACGGTGCCGATCTATCAGATCATTCAAAACGTGAAAGAGCCGGCCGACATCACGCCGCAAATGATGCTCGATATGGTCGAACATCAGGCCCAGCAAGGCGTCGACTACATGACGATCCATGCGGGCGTGCTCCAAGAATATCTCTCGATGACCACGAATCGCATCACCGGCATCGTCAGCCGCGGCGGTTCGCTGATGGGCGGCTGGATGATCGCCCATCACAAGCAGAATCCCTGGTACACGCATTTCGATGAACTCTGCGAGATCATGCGGAAGTATGACGTGACGTTCAGCCTGGGAGACGGCCTGCGTCCCGGTTGCCTCGCCGACGCCAATGACGCCGCCCAGTTCGCCGAACTCAAGACCCTGGGCGAACTCACTCTCAAAGCTTGGGAGCACGGTTGCCAGGTCATGATCGAAGGCCCCGGCCATGTGCCGATGCACCTCATCCGCATGAACATCGAAAAGGAACGCGAGCTGTGTCATGAAGCGCCGTTTTACGTTCTCGGCCCGCTCGTGACCGACATCGCGCCGGGCTACGATCACATCACCAGCGCCATCGGAGCCGCCATCGCCGGCGAAGCGGGGGCGGCCATGCTCTGCTATGTCACCCCCAAGGAGCATCTCGGCTTGCCGAACAAGGACGATGTCCGCCAGGGCGTGATCGCGTACAAGATCGCCGCCCATGCCGCCGACATCGCCCGGGGCCGCAAGAACGCCCGCAAGCGTGACGACGAGCTCTCGAAGGCCCGCTTCGAGTTCGACTGGAACCGCCAATTCGAACTCTCGCTCGACCCGGAAACCGCCCGCAAGATGCACGACGAAACGCTGCCGCAAGACGTGTTCAAGTCGGCGAAATTCTGCTCGATGTGCGGACCGAAATTCTGCTCGATGCGCATCACGCAAGACATCCGCAAGCTGGCCGAGGAGAAGGCGCTGAGCCTGTCGCTGGTGCAATAATCGCTGTAGGCCATTTTAACGAGAGTCGCTGGACGCTTTCCGTTCGCTCCAGCGACTCTCGATTGGCGTGAGTCCGCCGATGAATTCGATCCGCGGAACCCTTTCAATTGGCAACGCCGATGCGTCGCGCGTGATGTTGGCGGGCGGGGCGTTTGTCCTGCTTGCCGCCGCGGCGCTCGCAGGGTTTGCTCCCATCAGTTTTTCGATCGCCACGGTCTTTCTCTTTGCCGGGCCGCATAATTGGATTGAGGCACGCTATTTCTTCGCGCGGCTGCCCGCACGCTGGGGACGGCTGAGCGGATACTTCACCTTCGCCTTCGCGGGCGTCTTCGGGCTGACAGCGTTTTTCGCCGCGCTGCCGTGGATGGCTGCTGCGGGCGCCTGGGATCAGGAGCGATGGGACACGGCCCTGGCTTTATGGGGCAGCGCCGTCGTCATCTGGATCGCTCTGCTCATCCAGATGCGCAGCCGGCAGAATCCTCGCCGCGAGTGGAGTTGGACGATGCCGGTCGCATTCTTCGCGATCGCCGGGGCCTGGCTCGCGCCGGCGCTGTGGGCTCTTGGCCTCGTCTACGCACATCCTCTGATGGCTTTGTGGATCTTCGATCGCGAACTGACGCGGCGCCATGTGCCGTGGCGCGGGGCCTATCGGGCGTGTGTCGCGTGTGTGCCTTTGTTTCTCATCATCTTGTGGGCCCGGTTAGAGAACGCGCCTCATTTGGCCGGCGACGACGCGCTCCGCTTCCGCATCGCCGATCACGCCGGAGCGACGATTCTGCCGAACGTCTCCTCGCACCTTTTGGTCGCGACGCACACCTTCCTCGAAATGGTTCACTATGCCATCTGGCTCATCGCGATTCCTCTCGTCGGCATCGCGGGGGCGCCGTGGAAGTTGCACGCGATCCCGCTCGCGCGCCGGTCGCCGAGTTGGCGGACTGTTGTCGCCGTAACGCTCGCGCTCGGTTCGTTCGCGGTCATCGTCCTTTGGGCGGCGTTCCTCGTCGACTATCCCCTGACGCGCGACATTTACTTCACCGTCGCCCTCTTGCATGTCCTGGCCGAGGTCCCCTTCCTCTTGCGGTCCCTCTGACCATGACCTACGAATTCCTCTCGGATGGCCCGTGGAGTTTTCTCCCCTTCGGCTATCTGATGACGGTGCTTATCGAAACGCCGATTCTGCTCGTCGGACTTTCCCGACCGCATCCGCTCGCCCGCCGTCTATTCGCGGGCTTATGGTTGACCGCATGCACCTATCCGATTGTCGTACTCGTATTGCCGAGTCTCATCGATGTGACGGAAGACCGCTGGCTTTACCTGCTCAGCGCCGAGACGTTCGCCCCCGCGGCGGAATGCCTGCTCTTCGTCGGCGCCTTCGGGCGTTTTGCGAAGTCTCGCAGCCAACGCCTTCGCGACATGCTCGCCATCATCATCGCGAACCTGGCGTCTTTCCTCCTCGGCGGCTGGCTCATCGCTCATTGATCGGGCACCGCGATGAACGCGCCCCCCGACCGCACGATCACGGCTGGCGAAAGTTCCACCCAACCGTCCGCTCCGACGATTCCTGTCGCCAGGAGTTCGCGCCGCTCGTTGGTATCGGGAGCGATCGCGAAAATCTTTACGGAGGTTCCCGATGCGGGTCCGTCGAGATGAATGCGGTCGATGATGCGGTCGTCGACGAAGCGAAACGTGAACCAGGGATCGCGGTAAAGTGGGCGCATGTCAGCCGGCCCGGGCGCTGCGGCGGAACGCCTTGACGACGCCTGCGGTTCGCGCGGTCTGGACGAGTTGCAGGATCGACAGGTTCGTCTCGGCGTTGATTTGATTGGCGACATCAAGGTCGATCGAGAGCCGGGGATGTTCGAGCCAGTGCAGACAACGGCGGAACGCCCCCTGGGTGACGACCGGCGACCAATCGCCGCACACATCCATGCCCACGAGGCGGGCGTCGCACGATTCGAAAATGCCGTCCAAAATTTCGAGGGCGTGCGGCAAGCGGAGTTTGCCGGAATCCCAGTTGACGACCGCGTCGTCGGCCGTGAGAACGTCCTTATCAAAGGAGACGTAGATATTCTTTTGATTGAG
Source organism: Planctomycetota bacterium (assembly GCA_037139885.1). Taxonomy (GTDB): domain Bacteria; phylum Planctomycetota; class Planctomycetia; order Gemmatales; family Gemmataceae; genus JAIEPT01. The sequence goes on along the minus strand of JBAXFO010000063.1, from coordinate 4,293 downwards.
CAGCGGGGCCAACTCGACGAGCAGGGCTTCGAGGCGGGAGCCGGTCATCTGAGCGGGCGAGTGGTCGATGAGAGGTTCGTTCGGCACTCCCTTCCAGAAGCCGCGCAGGAGGGAGTGTTCGCCGGGGGTGATGAGAATGGTGCGGTCGCGGAGGCGATTTTTGGGGGCGACGAAGCGGAAGGCGTTGTCGAAGTCGGCATTGCCGCCGAGGTGGATGACGCGTTCGAGCGTGGGCATTTTGAGAGCATGACGCAGCCAGGTGCCGCAATGCAGAAACGGCACACCCGCCATCCAATCGGGATGATTATCGAGAATAAGCAGAACGAACGGTTCGGGCAGACGACGCAAAAGAGCGAGAGTCACATGATGAAAATCGCCGGAACCGAGCATGGTGAGGGCCGGCGCGGGATCGTTCCCCAGCGCGGCGTCGAGTTCCTCCTCAAAGCGGCGGAACCGCGGAAACGAGCAACCCATGCGAATTTGCGGGCCCCAGTCTCGAAAATCGATGATGTTGGGATCGTGCGCATCGAGAAAGGGCCGCTGCCGCAGCAAAGCGTCGTCGAAATTCAAAACTTGCAAGTTCATCGCGTGGCCCTCCTTGACCGGTGGGGACCATACCAGGGCAGGCGCGGCCCGCATAGGGCAACTGGCTGCGCAAACCGTGCAACGCCATCGCCGGGCTTTTGGCAGAACCCCCAGCCCTCCTTGGCTGCCTCGCTTCCGGGAAAGCGCAATTGATTCGCACCGCCGATTTCCTTACCATCGCCCCGCGCAACCGCATCGGCCGCACGACGGCTTGCGGTGCGTGTCTGCACGGAAGCCGAGGACGCGATGGCCTGGCGCAAGTGGTTTGTTCGGGGGGTGGTCTTTATCGTGGCGGGATGCTGCGCCGCGGGGGGCTACATCTATCAACAATGGACCAACCCGGCCGCGGTTCGCGAACAGGTGCTGCGTAATCTCAAGGTCCTCTTCGAGGGAGCGGATGTCGCCGTCGACACCGCCCGCCTGACGCTCATGGGTCGGATTCAAGTCGGCCAGACTCGACTCGCCCGCCGCGACGATCCCGATCAGATCGACGCCATTCAGATTCCGTCGTCGTACCTTTATCACGACAAGGAAAAGCTCCTCGAAGGCGAGCTTTCGCTGCGGAAAGTCGAGCTGTTTCGCCCCCGCTTTCGCGTCTATCGCAATAAAGACGGCAAATGGAACCTCGAAGGTTTGCTCAGCCCGCCCCGGCTCGACAAACGCATCCCGACCATCGTCATCCATCAGGGAACTCTCCTCCTGGAAGATCGCACGATTTCCGGCAACATCACCTCGCTGGAGATCACCGACTTCAACATGACCGCGATCAACGACCCCTTGCTCACGCTCTCGTTCGAAGGCGTCGCCCAGGCGCCGCTGGTCGGCAAGGTAACGATCGTCGGCAGTCTCCAGCGCGACACGAACGAACTCACGCTCGAAATTAAAACCAAGGACACCCCCTTAAGCAGCAAGCTCTTGCAACGCCTCGCTCCGTTCTGTCCGCAGAATTCGCTGAAGGATCTGGATCTGAACGGTCAGGCGGATATGGAAATCAACCTGCATTCTCAACCCGGGCGAACGCCGAGCCTGCATTACGACGTTTCGTGTCACGTGCGCCGCACCCGTCTCACGCATGCGCTGCTGCCGTTGCCTCTGGAAGAACTCGAAGCGAAGTTCCGTCTCGTCGATGGCGCATTGACGGTCGAGCAAGCTGTGGCCCGCTCGGGCGGCGCGCGGATCAAGGCGCGGGGCATGGCCACCGTGCCCTGCCCCGATCAAAACTTCGAGGCGTTCGTCGATATCGATGGCCTGTCCATCTCGGCCGACGTGCTCAAACGATTGCCGGAAAAATCGCAGGACGTCATTCGCCTGTTCGACCCCAAGGGGAGCGTCGGCGTGCGTGTCGCCGTCATGAAACGCGATGGCGTCTGGGCTCGGTTCGACGATGGCCGCGAATCGAGCGTCACCATCCTTCCCGAACGCGTCTCCTCGGTGTTCCAGAAGTTTCCGTATCCGCTGACCGACGTCGTCGGCACGCTCGATTACCAACTGAGTTCGAAGAAGCTGAAGTTCTTCTTCGACGCCAAAGCCGAGGGGCAGCCGGTCAAGATACGGGGCTCTTCCGTGGGAGGCGGCCTCGATCTCGATCTCACGGCCGAGATTCACGCCATGGACATCCCCATCAACGAAACCGCTTTGAAGTCGCTGCCGCCCGGCCCCGAGAAAATCGCCCGCTCGTTTCCTGCGAAGGGGAAGTTCGATGTCGTCGCGGCGATACGCCACAAGCCGGGCGTGCTGCCGTTCGAGAACACGTTCCATGTCGCCTTTCGGGAATGTGCCGTGGAATGGGAACCGTTCCCGCTGCCGCTGCAAAACGTCTCGGGCCTGCTCGACATCTCGCCGGCGGGTTGGGAGTTCCACGATTTTCGCGGCCGACACGGCGACGGACTCTTCCAGATCAAGGGCCGATCGTTCCCGGTCGCCGGCAAAGAACAGCCCGGCGTTTTCGTCGAGATCGTCGGCGCCAAGGTCGCTCTCTCGCCCACGCTGCACCGCGCGCTCGACCCCATGCCGGGGCTGAAAAGCGTTTGGACGACCTTCGCCCCCAGCGGCGCCATGAATTTTTCGGCCACCATCAATCGGCCCACCTCCCTGCTCGAAGATCTCGAGGTCCATGTGCAAGCTCAAGGGGCGACCGTGGAGCCGAAGTTCTTCAAGTACCGCATGACCGACGTCGCCGGCATCGTTCACTTTCACAATCAACGCGTCGAACTGACGAAGTTCTCCGGTCAACATGGCGACGCTCTTTTCGTCGTCCCCAAGGCCAACATCGATCTGAAACCCGGCGGCGGCTATCACGTCGAAGTTCCCGATCTCGACATTCAAAATCTGCGCGCCGACGCCCAATTCGTGAAGGCGCTCCCCGAAACGCTCGCCAGCGCCTGCGAAACAATGCAGCTCCAAGATCCGCTGCGCATCAAGACGCGCGTGGTCGTGGCCCAAACGGGCGAGCCCGACAGTCGACCCGATATCTACTGGAACGCCCAGGCATGGCTGAAAGACGCGCGCTTCGTCGCGGGCGTGCCGGTCGAAGAAGTGAGCGGCGTCGTCGGCTGCCGCGGCCGACATGATGGCCGCAAAATCCTCGGCGTCGAAGGAAATGTCCTTCTCGACAAGGCGACGATGTTCAAGCAACCGCTGCGCAATGTCCACGCTCATTTCCGCGTCGACGAAAACGCTCCCGATGTCTTGCTCGCCGGCATCTCGGCCCCGCAGTTCGGCGGCGATATCACCGGCGAAATCCGTATCGACTTTCAGCAAGCGACGCGCTTCGAGTTGAACCTCACCGCCTCGCAGATCGACCTGCAGAAATTCGGCCAGCAAAACATGGGAGCGAGTTCGCAAATGGAAGGCCGGGCTGTCGGCCGCTTGCATCTCACCGGCACCAGCGCCGGCGTGAAATCGCTCGAGGGCAACGGCTCGTTCGATGTCTTCGCCGGCAAGCTTTACAACCTGCCGCTCATTCTCGACCTGCTCAAATTCCTCGGCCTGCGCTGGCCCGACCGCACGGCTTTCGAAGAAGTGCACGCCCTCTTTCGCATTCAAGGCCCGAAGGTGACCTTGCGCAAACTCGAACTTCAGGGCAACGCAATCAGCCTTTCCGGACAGGGCGATTTCAACTTCGACGGCACCGACATGCACATCGATTTCTATCCGACCTGGGCCCGCATCGAACAGCTTCTGCCCCCTGCGCTGCGAACCGTGCCGCCCGCGGTGAGCAAGAACTTCCTCATCATCGAAGTCCGCGGCAAAGTCACCGCCAACAACGACGACCTGAAATTCACCAAGCGGCCCATGCCCATCGTGATGGATCCGCTGCTCAACATCCGCGATCGCGTCATCGGCCCGGCCGACCCGCGCCGCAGCGAACCCCTGAGCCAGCGGCCCGTGCCGCCGCTGGACCGTGAAAAATAACTGCTGTCTTCTTCCGTTCAAGTCGGCGAGGCAGTTTGGCCGATATGACCCGAATGGGCTGAATCACCACCCGAGAGGTTTTTTGTGTTCACTCTGATTCATCGAATGATTTTCGTGGAACTGTTCCGCGTCTTCTTCATGTGCTGGCTGGGCCTCACCGGCATGATTCTGCTCGGCGGCGTCATCGCCGAGGCGACCCAGCAAGGGCTCGGCCCCAAGCAAATCCTCGAAATCATCCCGTTTCTGATTCCGAGCACTTTACCTTATACGCTGCCGACGACCACGCTGTTCGCT
>JBAXFO010000062.1:0-11592 GCA_037139885.1 Planctomycetota bacterium | reverse complement strand
CGCATCTTGAGCGCAACCCCCGGCGCCACAAGCACGATCCCCAGCATGATCGCCAGCGCCATGAACGCGACCATCGGTCCCTGGCGCAGGTCCTCGCTGGGGAAGAGTTTGTCGGCCATGTCCTTCCGCTCGATTTTCGGCGTCGGCATGCCGGGAGGCGTTTCGGGAGGGACGATTTCGCGTTCCTTGCCGCCGTTGTCGACTTCGGTGATGAGCAAGCCCTCGAACGCCCAGCGCAGCGACATCACAGCGGCGATGCCGTGCGCGGCCTTGAACGTTTCTTTGAGCGGAATCAACGCGCCGCCGAAAAGAACCATGAGCAACACGACCGGCACGATCGAGCCCATCGCGCGCTCCGTCGTTTTCGAAGTCGCCGAGATGAACAGGCCGATGCCGATGCCGATAAGGCCGTTGAGCAGCATGAAGACGAACATCGCTCCCCAGGGCCCTTTGAGCTGACAGAGCCAATGGCAGATGATCAGCAAGATCGCGCATTGCACGACGCTGAACGCCCCGAGCGTGACCCATTTCGACGCGAGATAAGGAGCGATCTTGACGATGACCATGCGCTCCCGGCGATAGATGGCCCATTCGCTGACGATCTCGCGCACGGCCTGGAAGCAACCGAAGAAGAAAGCCGCCAGACAGGTGAAAAAGAGGACGCCGCCGAGCGACCGGGCGGCCGCCTCCGAGAGCGCGAACGTTGCCTTATTGTCAGCGAACTTTTCGGTGAACTCGTTGAGGTTTTTGCCGAAGAGGAGAACGGCCAAGAGGGCGATGATCGGAGCTTGCATGATGAGCATGACGCTGGTCATGCCGTCGGCTTTTTTGATGGCGAAATTGCGTTTGACGAGCGTGGCGAATTGCCCGAAGTCGAAGATGCCCGCCCGCGACGTGTCGGCCTCGATCGATTTGCCTGGCGGAGTTTTGCCGGCTCGTTCCACGACGTATTCTTTGTTGTAGCGCGAGTCGAGATACCGCTCGCGCCAGATGGCGGTTTTGCCGTTGCGGTCGAGGCCGTTGAGGATTTCGTCGGGGCTGGGGTCGGCGCCGGCCGGCTGATTCGGGATGCCGGCGGGGTTGAAGAACGTGACGGCGTCGGGATAATTCGGGCCGAAATAGACAAGCCGGCCGGGGTCCGCGGAGTTGGTGTCCTTCGAAACGAGCACGAGACTATCCATGAGCCGAAACACATCGAGGCTGGGCTGATGAATGGTCAGCAAGATCGTCTTGCCCGAATCGGCGAGCTTGCGGAGAAGCTGCATCACGTTGAAGGCGTCGCGGGACGACAGGCCCGACGTCGGTTCGTCGAGAAACAAGATGAGCGGATCGCTGAGCAGCTCCATGGCCAGGTTTACGCGTTTGCGTTGGCCGCCGCTGATGCCCTTCTTTTCGGGCGAACCGATGAGGACGTCTTTCGCCCCTTCGAGTTCGAGTTGCTTGAGGATGGCGTCGATGCGTTTGTTGATTTCTTCGTCGGTGAAATCCGGAGGCAGACGCAGGCGAGCCGTGAAATAGAGGGCCTGGCCGACGGTCAAGTCCTTGTGCATGATGTCGTCTTGCGGAACGTAACCGATATACGGGGCGAAGCGGGCGTAGTCGGCGTAGAGGCTTTCGCCGTTGATCAGCACCTGGCCCTGGCTGGGGGGCGTGTAGCCGTTGAGGGCGTTCATGAGCGTGGTCTTGCCGGCGCCCGAGGGGCCCATGAGGCCGACGAATTCCGACGGATAAATGGTGAGCGACACATCTTCGAGCAGGCGTTTGCCGGGGACATCGACGGTGATGCCGCGAACTTCGAGCGTGACGTTTCCTTGCAGGGTGTTCTGTTCGAGATTGCCCTTATCGTCGAGCTGGAACGAATAGGCGCCGAGGCCGACGATGTCGCCGACTTTGATCGTGGTGGGACGATCGATGCGTTGGCCGTTGACATAGGTGCCGTTGCTGGAGCCCAAGTCTTCGAGCAGATAGCCGCCGGCCTGGCGCGTGAGACGGGCATGGCGAGCCGAAACGCTGGCGTTCGACAGGACCATGTCGCAGCCGGGATGTCGGCCGAAGACCATGGCGTCGGCGGTGAACTTCAAAACGTCGTGGGCCTTTTGGCCGAGGTTCAGCTTGCCGGTGAGCAACCGCGACGCGGGCATACGCAGCGAGCCGAAGAAGACGACATCGTCCGGCCCGATCGGCGCCCGGCTGATGCGCTTGCCCGGTTGCGTGAGCGAGGTGCCGTTCGTCGAACCGAGGTCTTCGAGGTACGCCTGGCCGCCCGCCGTGACGATGCGGGCATGGTGCGCCGAGACGGTCGGGTAATCGAGCTGCACGTCGTTGTCGTGCGCGCGGCCAATGGCGATGGTCTGCTCCCCAGGGCTGAGGATGCGCGTCTTGGCGTATTCGTCGGCGTCTTTGGGAAGCAAATCCGTCGCGGCCAGCGAACCGTCGGGCCAGGGGAACGGGACGCTCTTGCCGAGCGTGATGTGGTCGTTCACCGTAACGGATGTGGGCTGAACGACGCGGGCGCCGTTGACGAAGGTGCCGTTCGCCGAACGCAGATCTTCGAGCGTCAACCCCGCCGTCGATTTCAGGAGTCGGCAGTGATGGGTGGAAACGATGCTGTTGTCGATGACGACATCGCAATCTTGAGCGCGTCCGATGGTCCATGAACGTTCGGGCATGGGCGGGTAAACTCCTGTCAGAACCGTGCACGGCGCGGGAGAGTCTCTTATCTTCTAACCGAATCTCGGCCAATTGTCCAACGCGGCGATCGCTGCGGCGCACCTCGCTTCCGTCTTAACAATTTGCGACGCTCGAGCTACCATGGTTAAGGTCGCTCCGATCGTACGGTTGATGGCAAGCAACGACTCAAGGATGCCATGCTATGAGGATCGCCCTGATGAGGATCACCCTTGCCGTTTCGATGCTTCTCGTCCTGTTCGGTTCGGAGAAGGTGTGGGCCCAAGCCGACGCGGCCCGCGGCAAAGAGGCGCTCACCACGCGGGCGTTTGTCCCGGCAGGTTGGGCGGCGAACGCCCACGAAAACGCCTGGAAATATTGGCAGCCGCCTCTCAAAGAGAAGCCCGCCGATTATGAAGCCGCCTTTCGCGATCACTACGGACTCGCTCCGGCGCCGTATCCGAACGCCGATCTGCCGATGGGGTTGCGGCCCGGGAAATCGATCTTCGGCCGGGCGGGGCTGGTGAATGATTGCATGGTTTGTCACGGCAGCAGCATCCTGGGCCAATCGATCGTCGGCCTGGGCAATTCCTCGCTCGACATTCAGGCTCTGTTCGAAGAACTCGGCCAGGCGTCGGGCTCGCCTCCCAATATTCTGCCGTTCACGTTCAGCCGCACCCGCGGCACGAGCGAAGCCGGGGCGATGGCGGTTTATCTCCTGTCGTTTCGCGAAGCCAATCTCGATGTGACTTTCAAACGCCATGACATCGGCCTGCGCGACGACCTCTGTGAAGATCCCCCCGCCTGGTGGCTGCTCAAGAAAAAGCAAACCATGTATCACACCGGCACAAGCAACGCGAAATCGATTCGCTCGATCATGCAATTCATGCTCAGCCCGCTCAACGCCCGCTCCGTCTTCGAGCGCGAAGAGCCGACGTTCGCCGACATCCAGGCCTATCTCTTCAGTCTGGAAGCCCCGAAGTATCCGCTGCCGATCGATCGTGAATTGGCCGCCGTGGGGCGACCGCTCTTCGAGAAGAACTGCGTGAAGTGCCATGGTTCTTATGGCTCGGAGGCGTCGTATCCCAACAAGATCGTGCCGATCGGCGTCATCGGCACCGACCGCACCCGTTTCGACGGCTTCACCGAACGAGCCAGCGCCCATTACAACGCCATGTGGTTCGCCAAAGAGAAAGGCGACGCCGGCTACACCGTGACGCAACCGACCGGCTACCAGGCCCCGCCGCTCGACGGCGTCTGGGCGACCGCTCCTTATCTGCACAATGGCAGCGTCCCCACGCTTGCCGGCGTCCTCAATTCAAAAGCTCGCCCCAGAATTTTCACGCGCTCGTATCGTACCGAACGTGCGGACTTCGATGCCGACAACGTCGGCTGGAAAGTCGAAACGCTCGACCAACCCGCAGCGACCACGCTCCCCGGCTATCTCCAGCGCAAAGTCTACGACACCACCGCCCCCGGCCGCGGCAACCAGGGCCACACCTTCGGCGACCACTTCACCGACGCCGAACGCCGGGCGGTGATCGAGTATCTGAAAACGCTGTAGCGTACGTTCGTCAGCCCGACGCGTCGCCTTACTTCACCTGCGACCGCAACAAGTCGCGATAGCGCTGGGCGATGGGTCGGTCGAGGAACGGATTGTCGCCGTCGAGGGCTTCTTCGAAGAGCTTGAGAGCGCGGCCGACATCGCCTTGTTCGAGAATGAAGATGCCGCGGAGGGTGCGGACTTCGCAGAGGGCGGCCGTGCTCTGGAAGATGTTGTCGCTGCGGAGAAGAATGAAGCGCTCGACGAGATTGCCGTGGGCGATGCGGGCGAGGGTCGGTTGGTCGCTCAGTTGATTGAGGGCCAAGCCAAGGCCGATATATTGAGCGATCTGGGGCATTTGCTGGGCGGCGTTTTGTTGGAGATCGTGTTCGAAGGTCGCCAGAGCGTCGTCGAGGTTCTTGTACCAACCCGTGCCGGCGGCGATCCAGGCGATGCACTCGATGCCGAGTTTGCCGAGATCCTCCTTGTATTTGCCATAGATCTGGGCCGCCTCGTTGACGCGGCCCTGGAAGCAGTTGAGGCGAATGAGATAGTAAGCCCGCTCGGTGCGTTCGCGATCGTCCTTCAAATCCGCGGCATTCATCTTTTCGAGAGCCTTGAGACCTATGAGGACGAGGCCGCGGCCGCGCGGGTCGTCGACCGTGCGGTTCTCCAGATCCGTGAAGCGCCAGGGTAGAACGACGGCGGTGCGGAAGCGCTCCATCGGCGTGGCGTTCGTGGTTTTCAAATCGAAATCGTCGCGGCGCCGTTTCAGATCGGCGTTGAGCACCTTGTAGCGTTTCTCCCATTGATCGCGCTGATTTTTGATCGCCTTCTTCTGCTCCGGATCGAGCGAGCGCACCTCGTCGAGAGCCTTGATCGCGTCGCCGAAATGGGCCATGGCGAGATCAAGGTAATTGTTCTTAAACATCATTTCCGCGTATTGAAACTGGTAATCGTAGTTGTCGGGCGCGAGCGTGAGGGCGTTGCGTAGCGCGGTCGCGGTTTGCACCTGGCGGAGTTGCTGCCGCAGCGAGGGATTTTGATGCCGGGTCCACCATTCTTCCAGATGCATGATCCGTTTGACGTTTTGCGAAACGAGAGCATGCGTCACGGCGATGTTCGGATTCGCGTCGAGCGAACGACGCAGGTTTCGCTGGGCGAGGATCGGCAGCGCTGGAGGGCCGAAATCGAGGCTGTGGAAAAAGTTTGGATCCGAACCCACGGGCCGGCGCCGCAAGACGTATTCGCTGAGCGTCGTCATATGCGCGGCGTGCAACGCGAGAATCGGGCTCGCGCCGCCGCTCGACAGGCCGACGGCGGGCAAAATGTGCAGCGTTTGAAACGCGGCAAAAAAGGGATCTTGCCAGAGGATCGCGAATTTTTGATACGACCCGATTTCGAACATGGCCCGGTTGGTGTCGAGCGGGACGGGGCCTCGGCCGCGAATGAACTGTTCGAGCCAATCGAGTTCGCGCGGGGGCACCAGCGGCGCGTCGGCCGGGAGCCAGTCCGCTTCGGGAAGGGGGCCGAACGCTTCGCGGTTCCACTTGGCGAGCAGGAAGTCGGCCGGCCAGGCGGCGTCGGGGCTGTAATCGAAGACGAGCGATTGGCCGTCGGCGACGATCGGTTTCCAGGTGGCGTCATGTTGAAACAGGAAATACGCCAACTGCCCGAGCTTCGAACCGCCGGCGCGATGATAGTTGGAAATGGCCACATCGGTGATCTTCCAGTCGGCGAGCATCTTCGGCCAAATGCGTGCGTCGGGTCGGCGTTTGTCGCGAGCCTTCGGGTCGATGTACTCGTTGGCGTCGTCCCAGAGGTCGTTGCGCAAGGTGGCGTAATCGTGGGCCGTGGACGCGAACAGGGCGAAGCGGGCGTCGATGCCGCATTTCACGTCGGGGGCGAAGAAGGCGCAGTAATGGGCGAGGTCGGGGGTGAAGTTGTAGACGTTGCGCGGCGGGGCGGCGTCTTTGAGCGTGAGCGCGGCGCCGTGCAGCGAGGCGTCGGGTTCGAGAACCCACTCGACGCGGCGGCCCGATTGAAACATCGTCTCACCCTGGAAATTCGGCAAGCCCAGATGCAGCCAACCGGGCCAGGCGAGGAAGGTTGACATGACGAGAAACGCGCAGGTCGTCCATGTGGCGAATTGCCGACCGTTGCGCGAGATCGCTGCACGCCGGGGGAACGCGCGGGCGTAATCGGTGAAGTTCAGCACGGACAGGGGCCCGGCCACCAACGCGTAAAACGGCACGAGCCGAATCTGCAGAGCCGCCAGGAGGCCAATCGTCAGACAGACGAACCCGCGTGCGGCAAAACCCCGAACGTTGGGCGCCAACCCCGCGATGACGAACGACGCGATATTGATGAGCATGAGTAAGTAGAACGACAGCCCCGCCAGGTTGAACGAGAAATTGGGGTTCGACAGCGCGAACGATGAGAAGGGGGAGACGATGGGATAGAAGCCCGGATCGCCGGCATTGATGGCGAGGGCGGTTTCGCCGGCCGCGGTCCATGCGGAAGGCAGCCAGCCGCGACCGAGATAGGCGAGTTCCGCCGGCAGGGTGAGATTGGCGACCATATGCGGGTTCAAGATGCACGCCAGCGTTGAGTATCCGAGAACGATGCCGAGTTGTTTGGCGGCCGGGCGCGTGGCGGCGAACAAGGCCAACCCCAACGCCGCTGTGGCCAGGACCATCAGGCCGAGAACGAAGTAGCCGTCGAAGTTCGACCAGACGAGAAACAGCAACGGGATCTGCCAGCGGACGTTGGTCTTCGCCGGTTCATCGCTGGCGAGGGCGCCGAAGAAACCGCCGCGGGTGAGGAGCCAGGTCAAGATGGCCAAACCCAGATACGAGAGCGTCACCGATTGCAACGTGAACCGCGGGCTGGCGGCGATGAGCGTCAGGGCCGTGATTTCGATGCCGGGCAGCAGCGGCGAATCCTTGGTCCGCGTCGCGAAAACGAAGCCGGTCATGACGACAATGAGGAGCGCCTTCACGACGACCAGGCTCGATGGCCCAACGCCCTGGTAAAGAAGATACGCGATCCACGAGGACAGCCACGATGGGTTCGCCCAGAACGCCCCTTGCGAGGCCCAGGAAAACGGATCGACGCCAAAATGATATTGGCCGGCAGCGAGGAGTTTGCCGGCTCCAAGGTTCAGCCAAATGTCGGTGTTCACGGCTCGAAACGAACCGAGGAAGAACGCCAGGATCGCGATCAACCCGGCACAGACGATCAACCCGGCCGACCACGAATTTGACGACTCTTGCGGCGCCGGCGCAGACGGGGCGACTGCGGCAGAGACCGTCGGCGTCGCGGCGATATTTTGTTCCATGGCAAAAACCTTGTGTTCTGATATGAGAGGTCCATCCATGGGCATTGAGGCGAATCCCATGAGCGGACGGCGCAAGAGGCGGCCCTCCTGGAAAGCAGGGCCTTTTTATGTTTTCGCAATGGCCCAAGCCAGATAAAATGCACGGGTCACTCCCGCCTCTTATGTCGCACCACCCTTTGTCGCACGATCCTCAGGAGTTTCCCGGCATGAATCGCTGGCCCTTCCTTCGCCCCGAGTTCCTCGTTTCCTTCGTCACCCGCAGCTACCCCGCCCTGCTGCGGACGCTCGCGTGGCGGCCGACGCAAATCGCTCTGAGCGTCACGGCGCTCGCGCTCGTCGCCCTGCTCGGCTTCGCCCCCGCCCCTTCGCACGGCGGCGACGCGAAGGCCCGCCCCGACGCTCCCGATCTCGACGGCGGCGTCGCCTGGCTGAATACGTCGAACCCGCTCAAGCTCGAAGATCTCAAGGGCCGCGTCGTGCTGCTCGATTTCTGGACGTTGTGCTGCATCAATTGCATTCACGTCATGCCCGATCTCGCCAAACTCGAAGCCAAGTATCCCGGCGTGCTCGTCGTCATCGGCGTGCATACGCCCAAGTTCGAGAACGAGAAAAAAACCGAAAGCATCAAGAAGGCGATCCTGAAATACGAAATCAAGCATCCCATCATCAACGACGCCGACCACAAGATCTGGCGCCGCTTCCGCGCCAACTCGTGGCCCACCCTGGTCCTCATCGACACCGAAGGCAAAATCGTCGGCAAGGCCTCCGGCGAAGGCAACTATGAGGTGCTCGATCAATACATCGGCAAACTCGTCAAAGAGGCCAAAGCGAAGGGGACGCTCAAAGAAACCCCCATCGACTTCCAACTCATCAAAGAGAAGGAAGACACCCCTCTTTTCTTCCCCGGCAAAGTCCTCGCGGACAAGGCGTCGAACCGGCTCTTCATCGCCGACAGCACGCATCACCGCATCGTCATTACGGATCTCGCCGGCCAAAAGATCGACATCGTCGGCACGGGCGCCGAAGGTTTCAAGAACGGCACGTTTGAAGCCGCCCAGTTCAGCGATCCGCAAGGCATGACCCTCGACGGCGACACGCTCATCGTGTGCGACAGAAAGAACCATGCTCTCCGCGCCGTCGATCTCAAAGCCCGCACCGTGACCACCATCGCAGGCACCGGCGAACAAGATCACGGCAGCCGCGTCGCCGGCGGCTTGGGGTTGAAGACGGGCCTCAACAGTCCGTGGGACGTTCTCCTTCACGGCAAGAAGTATTACATCGCCATGGCCGGGCACCATCAGATTTGGACGTACGACCCCGCCACCAAACGCGCCGTCCCCTATGCCGGCAGCGGCCGGGAAGATTTGGAAGACGATGTCTTCGCCCGGGCCGCGTTCGCCCAGCCGAGCGGACTGGCGACCGATGGGAAGAACCTGTACGTCGCCGATAGCGAAGTTTCGGCCATCCGCGCCGTCCCGTTCGATCTCGACGGCAAGACGTCGACGCTCGTCGGCGAAGGCCTGTTCGAGTTCGGCGATATCGACGGCAAAGGCCCCAAGGTCCGCTTGCAACATGCCCTGGGCGTCGCCTATAAGGACGGCAAGCTGTACGTCGCCGACACGTATAATAGTAAGCTGAAGCTGCTCGACCCCGTCACCCGCGTCTGCGAAACCTATCTTGGCGGCAACGACACCAAGCTCTTCAGCGAACCCGCCGGCCTCAGTTTCGCCGGCGACAAACTCTATGTCGCCGACACGAACAACCACCGCATCCAGGTGGTCGACGTGACGACGAAACAAACGACAACCCTGCCGCTCGTGGGCGTCACGCCGCCGGCCCGGGCGAAGAAGTAATCTGGGCTTCGCAATATCCCGTCGAGCGGCCAACGTCAGCGTTGCCGCTCGACGGTTCCTCTTTCATGGGAAGGAATCTCATGCGTTTCGCTCGCCTTGCCGGAATCGTGCTGCTCCTCGCCGCGTCGACCTCGCACGCCCAGTCGCCAGATCCGTTCGACGATCAATTTCAAGCTCCGGCGAAGGCGTCGCTGCCAGGCAAACTTCCCGATGTGTTGCCCAAAGTCGCTCCACCGAAGGAGCAACCCAAGGACGAAGCCGAAATCAGTTTTACGACGAAGGTCATCCTCCCTTTCGTGAAAATGAACGCGTCCGTCGAACCGACGCAGGTCAAACGTGGCCAGGTCATTCGCGTCACCATCGACGGCACGACCAAACCGTGGGCGTACACGTACTCCGCCGTCAAACGCGGCGCCGACCAGTCCGGCAAATCGTCGAAGATCCTCTACCCCGGCACGATCTGGATCAAGCCGCTCTACCCCATCACCGAAATCGGAACGACCGATTACAAACAAGACGGCGAAACCCCCGCGATCCTGCACAAGACCTTCCAGTGGAAGCAAGACATCTACATCGCCGCCGACGCGCCGCTCGGCAAACAATCGTTTGTCGTGCAGCCGTTCATTCAAGTTTGCACGAAAGAAAACGCCGAGCCCAAGTTGCCAGCCAATTGCTACCCCCAGACGAATTACCTGCCTCTGCGCGTCGCGATCGAGATCGTCCCCGGCGACCCGCTGCCGCCGCCGAAGGATCTGGCGAAAAGCGAAATCGAACCGACGGCCGAGAAAGGCGCGGATGGGGTGAAGCCACGCAACCAGGATCTCCACGATCTCAGCAAACTCCTCGTGGCCGCGTTCGTTGGGGCGGTGTTGATGCTGCTCACGCCGTGCGTGTTCCCGATGATTCCGATTACGGTCAATTTCTTCATCAAACAATCCGAACGCGAGCATCATCGGCCGTTCTTCATGGCGTCGGTCTATGCGGGCACGATCGTCGTGCTTCTGACCGTCGTCATTCTCCTGGCCGGTAAATCGATTATCGATCTTGCGAACGACGCCTGGTTCAATCTCGGCTTGGGCATGGTGCTGATTCTGTTCGCGCTCGGCTTGTTCGGCATGTTCGATGTCGGCTTCAGTATGTTCTTCGGCACGATCTTGCTGCTGAGCGTGGGCTATGGTCTTGCTCGTTTGGCGAAGGCCGTGCTGCCCGGACTCGAATCGGGCGAATACGAGTTCTTCCTCTCCGCCGGATCGTTGCTGCTGGCGATTCCCGTCACCTATTTCTTCGCGATCGGCATTCGGCAGATCGAGAAAGTCCTCGGCTTCGAAGAGTCGGCCATCCTGAACCTGCTCGCTCGCCAAGAATCGCGCGGCGGCATGCTCGGAGCCGTGTTCATGGCGATGACCTTCACCATCACCAGCTTTTCCTGCACCGGCCCGTTCCTGGGCATCCTGCTCGCCCCGCTCGCCGGCACCACGTTCTCGAAGCTGCATCTGATTTTGGCCGCCCTCGTTTATGCATGCACCTTCGCGGCCCCGTTCTTCGTCCTCGCCCTCTTCCCGACGTATCTCAAGAAACTCCCCAAGAGCGGCGGCTGGATGACGACGATCAAAGTGACCATGGGCTTCCTCGAAATCGGAGCGGCCCTCAAGTTCCTGTCGATCGCCGATCTGTCGTGGTTCCCGGGCAATCCCCGTCTTTTCAATTACGATACCGTTCTGTGTTCGTGGATCGCCCTCAGCTTCGCGTGCAGCATGTACCTCTTCGGCATCTTTCACCTGCATCACGACACCCCCGAAGACCACATCGGCGTGCCCCGCATGATCTTCGCCAGCCTCTTCCTGGGCATGGCGCTGTATCTGACGCCGCTATTGTTCGGCATTACGCCGCGCGGCTTGATCATGGAATCGGTCGTGGCGTTCCTGCCGCCCGATTCCGAGCGGCCGGGCCAATCGAGACCTGGCGCCGCCCACGATTCGATTGACTGGATCAAGCACGATTACGAAAAGGCATGGAAACAAGCCGTGGCGGAGAAGAAGTTGATCTTCATCGATTTCACCGGCACCAATTGCCCGAACTGCCGTGTGAACGAACGCAATATCTTCCCCCAGCCGGCGATCGCGAATGCCCTAAAAAGATATGTCTGCATTAAGCTCTTTACCGACTCCGTTCCCGATCCGAAACTCTAC
>JBAXFO010000061.1:0-11684 GCA_037139885.1 Planctomycetota bacterium | reverse complement strand
CTGTTCCTCTACTTCAGTTTCTTCGTGCCCGGCGGCGCCCCCGCCATGGGCTGGTTCGCATATGCTCCCCTCACCGAAAAGACGTTCGCCCGCGGCCCCGGCACCGATCTTTGGGCGCTCGGCCTGCTCGTCAGCGGCATCGGCACGACCACGGCCGGCATCAACTTCATCGCCACCATCGTCTCCATGCGCGCTCCCGGCATGACCATGCGGAAGTTGCCGTTCTTCGTCTGGACCATGTTGTGGACCTCCGTGCAGATGGTGCTCGTGATGCCGCCGCTCACGGCCGCCCTGGTCATGGTGCTCTTCGATCGCCAGCTCGGCTCGCACTTTTTCAACGTGCAGTCGGGGGGCTCGGCCTATTTGTGGCAGCATCTCTTCTGGTTCTTCGGGCATCCCGAGGTTTACATTTTGATCCTGCCGGCGTTCGGGATCATCTCGGAAGTGATTCCGGTCTTTTCGCGGAAGGTGCTGTTCGGCTACGAGTTCATGGCCGTGGCCACCATGGCGATCGCGTTCATCGCGATGGGGGTCTGGGCCCATCACATGTTCACGGTCGGCATGAGTAAAGTACTCGATCTCTACTTCGCCGCGGCCAGCTTGCTCGTGTCGATCCCGACGGGCATCAAAATCTTCAACTGGCTCGCCACCATGTTCGGCGGCAAGATTTCGTTTCACGCCCCCATGCTGTTCGCCACGGGCTTCCTTTCCATGTTCGTGCTCGGGGGCCTCACCGGCATCATGCTGGCATGTGCGCCGTTTAACTTTCAACTGTCCGATTCGTATTTCGTCGTCGGGCATTTTCACTGGGTGCTCATCGGCGGCACGCTCTTCGGCGTCTTCTCGGGGCTCTTTTATTGGTATCCCAAGGTGACGGGCCGCATGTATTCCGAACGGCTTGCGTTCTGGCAGTTTTGGCTGCTGCTCATCGGCTTTATCTTGACGTTTGGGCCGATGCACGTGGCCGGCATGCTCGGCATGCCGCGGCGCATTTACACCTACGAACCAGGCCGTGGGTGGGATATTTGGAACCAGATCACGACGCTCGGGGCCTTTCTGCAAGCGCCGAGCTATCTGCTGTTCGTTTACAACATCATCGCCTCGCTCTGGAACGGCAAGCCGGCGGGCGACAATCCCTGGGACGCCTGGACCCTCGAATGGGCGACGACTTCGCCCCCCGCGAGTTACAACTTCGAGACGATCCCCATTGTGCATAGCCGCCGGCCGTTGTGGGATTTGAAGCATCCGGACGATCCGGATTGGAAGTATGAGTAGGAAATGTTGAGCGGCGCTGACGAAACCGCGTGCGATTAACCTCGAGCGAATGCTGTGAACGAAACGCTTCCGACCCATGCCGTCACCTATCCCACGCCGCCGCCCGTGCCGGCGGAGACGCGGCCCGACGTCCATAAAGTCGGCATGGTGACGTTCTTCGTCTCGGAAGTCGCGTTCTTCAGCACGCTGATCATGACGTACATCATTTACATGGGCCAGAGCAAGACCGGGCCGACGCCGGCCGAGGTTCTGTCGCTGCCCTTGGTGTTGGGGACGACGTTCTGCCTGCTGTCGAGCAGCGTCACGATCCATTTCGCCGAGCGGGCCTTGCGGGCGTCGCATCGCGCCGCCTTCAGTTTGTTGTGGTCGTTGACGATTTTGCTCGGTTGTCTGTTCATCGCGGGCACGGCCTATGAATGGTACGACCTCATCACGAAACATCAGCTGACGATCAGCCGCAACCTTTTCGGCACGACGTTTTTCACGCTGATCGGCTTTCATGCGTTTCACGTGAGCGTCGGCTTGGTTCTGCTGGCGGTGATGCTGGGGTTGGTTTGGCGTAACAAGGTCAAGCCGCCGGAATCGCTGGGGGTCGAGTTGGTGTCGTGGTACTGGCATTTCGTCGATGCGGTTTGGATTGTCGTCTTCCTGCTGGTTTATGTGATCGGCCGGTAGACATGGAGAAAACGGATGTCCGAGTCTGAGAAGAATGGACACGAATATGTCGAGATGCCGACGCCGACGGCCTGGCCGTTGGTGTTTGCGCTCGGCGTCGTGCTGTTCGCGGCCGGGGTGGGCTTGCATCTGGGGTTCTTCGCGGTTGGGTTGGCGGTGTTCGCGTTCGGCGTGCGCGGCTGGATCGCGCAATTGATTCCCGGAGCCGGGCACATGCACGAAGAGCTGGCGCCCGCCAGCGAACGACCGTCGGAAATTCGGCCTGCTCCCGGAACCGTCGAACCGCTCAAGGCCGCGTCGCCGGGGTATCGATTTCGTCTGCCCGAACACGTGCATCCGCTTTCCAGCGGCGCCAAGGGGGGCCTTCTCGGCGGCATCGCGATGGCGGTCCCGGCCATGCTCTATGGAGCCATCGATCAGGGCAGTCCCTGGCTGCCGATCAACCTCCTGGCTGGGCTGGTGATCCCCGGAGCGGTCGATGCGAACATCACGACCCTCCGCGAATTTCAGCCCGGCGCCCTCGCCCTGGCGACGGTGATCCATGTGTCGTTTTCGATCACGTTCGGCCTCATGTATGGCGTCATCCTGCCGATGTTGCCGACGTTTCGCGGCTCCCCCTTGGTCTTCGGCGGCATCGTCATGCCGATCATCTGGTCGGGGGTTTGCTATGGCCTCATGGGCGTCGTCGATCCGGCGCTCGAACAGCATGTGAAATGGCGCTGGTTCGTGGCTTCGCAGTTCGTTTATGGGCTGGTGATGTCGTACGTGGTTGATCAGACGCAAAAGGTGGCGGTGTCGCAGGCGCCGCCGCTTAAAGGGGGGGCGCGATTCCCATGAAACGAGCCCCAGGGTTTCTGCTCCTCCTTCTGACGATCGGCTGCCAGGGGGACGATTCCGTCAAAAAACTTCCGGGCCGGCCCGACATCAAGGACCGCTTCGTCTGGCCCGAGAAACAGACCGATTTCTGGAAGCTCTTTAACCAGAACTGCCGCGGTTGCCATGGCGCGGACGGTACGCTCGGCCCGGCGCCGCCGCTGCGCGACGCAATCTTCCTCACCATCGCCAGCACGGCCGAACTGCTCGACACCGTCAGCGAAGGCCGGGCGGGGACATCCATGCCCGGCTTCAGCAAAGGCCACGGCGGCACGCTCACCGACGAACAAATGCAGATTCTCGTCAAGGGCCTTGGCAAAGAACTCTGGGAACAAGGCATGCCGCCGCCTGCGGGCGATTGGCCCCCGTATGCCCCGCCGGCCGAGAAGGGAGATGTCGCCCGCGGCAAGACGGTGTTCGCCGCCGCCTGTGCGGGTTGCCATGGCGACAACGGCACGGGCACGAAAACGATGGGACCGATCAACGATCCCTCGTTCCTCGCCCTCTCGAGCGAGCAATTTTTGCGGCGGATCGTCATCACCGGCCGGCCCGACCTCGGCATGCCGAATTGCCATGAAAAGAAAGGCCGCGGGGCCGACTTCGCCCCTCTGACGAACGCCGATGTCAACGATGTGACAGCTCTCGTGTTGTCGTGGAAGAATTCCGCCAAGTGAGGCGCTCAATGTCCGAACCGAACCAACCGACGCGGCGCAATCTCTTCGCCTGGCTCACCTACGCCACCGGTGCGGCCGCCGCCGTAGTGACCGCGATCCCGATCGTCGGCTACTTCGCCGGCGCCCTGCGCCGCAAATCGCCCCCATGGATCAATCTCGGCCCGGCCGCCAACTTTCCGGTCAACCAGACCCGCTTGCAAACCTTTCCCAATCCTCTCGGCCAAAGCTGGGACGGGATGGTCGCCAATACGGGTGTGTTCGTACGCAATCTGGGGAACGACAATTTCGTCCTCTTCGCGATCAATTGCACGCACCTGGGCTGCCCGGTGACGTGGTTCCCGCAATCGGGCCTGTTTATGTGCCCCTGCCATGGCGGCGTCTATTACGAAAACGGCGAACACGCATCCGGGCCGCCGCCGCGCGGGTTGTATCACTGCGTCTGGCGGATCTTCGAAGGCAACCTCGAAGTCGAAGCGCCGCACCTGCCGACGTTGCAAGATCCGCTCAAGCAAGCCCGTTGCAGCCAGAAGACCGCCGAGGCGTAAGACAGCGCCGCTCGCGCGCAAGCCGAATTCGATCGCATGAATTGAGGAATGTCCCAATGCTCAAGTCCCTCGGCGCCTGGCTCGACGCCCGCTTACAGCTGCGGGAGACCGTGATGCCGATGCTGAAGCATCCGATCCCGAGCGGCGCCGCGGGGCCGATGGGCTGGTGGTATGTCTTCGGCAGCGCCTCCATGACGCTCCTGTTCCTGCAAATCTTCACCGGCATCGGGCTGGCCCTGGTGTACGTTCCCAGCGCCGACAAGGCCTACGAATCCCTGCAATATCTTAACTACCAACAACCCTGGGGCTGGTTTCTGCGGGCCATGCATTACTGGTCCGGTTCGGCGATGACGCTCATGGTCTTCGTCCACATGACGCAGGTCTTCCTCCATGGCTCGTACAAATTTCCCCGCGAGCTCACCTGGATCGTCGGCGTCGGCCTGTTGTTTCTCACGCTCGGCATGATGTTCACCGGCCAGGTGCTCCGCTGGGATACGGACGCGTACTGGGGCATCGGCGTCGGGGCGTCGATGGCGGGCCGGGTGCCGGGCCTTGGGCCGACGATCGTGCGTTTGCTCCTGGGCGGACCGGTCATCGGCGCCGATACGCTCAGCCGTTTCTTCACGCTGCACGTCTTCGTGATTCCCGCTCTGCTGCTCGTCACGCTCGGCATGCACCTTTGGCTGGTGCTCAAGTGCGGCATCAGCGCTCCCCCCATTCCCGGGCAACCGGTCGACCCCAAGACGTATCACGCCGAATACGAAAAAGAACTCGAAAAAGGCGAGCCGTTCCTCGGCCCGGCCATGATGAAAGACGCGTTCTTCTCCGCGTTCGTGGTCATCGTCGTCATCGCGCTGTCGGCGTATGTCGGTCCCAAGGGCCCGTCCGATCCGCCCGACCCGACGCTGGCCGGGGCGAATCCGCGGCCCGATTGGCCGTTCCTGTGGCTGTTCGGCTTGCTCTCGCTCAGCCCGCCGAGCATGGAAACGTTCATCATTTTGGTGATGCCGCTCGTGCTCATCGTGGGGCTGCTGGCGGTGCCGCTCGTGTCGCGCCGGGGCGAACGGGCTCCGAGCCGTCGGCCCGTCGCGGTGTTGTCGGTCATCGTTATCTGGACGACGCTGGGGATTTTGTCGTACGAAGGGCACACGTCCCCCTGGTCGCCCATCATGGACGCCTGGAGCAGCGACGCGGTGCCGATCGACATCGTGCGCCGCAGCTCGCCCGTCGAACTGCAAGGCGCCCTGGTCTTTCAGAACAAGAACTGCCGCAACTGCCATGCTCTCGAAGGCGTCGGCGGCACGCGCGGCCCCGACCTCACGACCATCGGCGCCCGTCTCACGCGCGACCAACTCATCGATCAAGTCAGCAACGGCACCCCCGGCGGCGGCAATATGCCCGCCTACGGCAAACAGGTCCGCCCTGCCGAAATGAACGCCATCGCCGACTTCCTCTCCAGCCTCCGCCCCGCCGGCGTTCGACCGGCGATCGAAGCGGATAAGTGATTCGTCGCACCGGCGACTTGCCGGCGGTCTTACCAAGATGAACCCGGTTCTCGACGCCTGTTTGCGTTCCTGGCCCTGGGATCCCTGGCTCGTCTTCGGCCTGGCGCTCACCGGGCTCATCTACGCGCGCGGCTGGCGACTCTTGCGCCGCCGCGATCCGAGCCGCTGGAGCCTCGGGCATTTGGCCGCGTTCGAGGGCGCTCTCGTCGCCCTCTTCGTCGCCCTCGCGTCGCCCATCGAGCCGTTCTCGTCGTTCTTCCTGCAAGTCCACATGCTGCAACATTTGCTGCTCATGATGGTCGCGCCGCCGCTCGTTTGGCTCGGCGAACCGATGATGCCGCTGCTACGGGGTCTTCCCAGGCCGCTGCGCATGCACGTCGCCGCGCCGCTTTTCCGCCTCGCCTGGCTGCGAACCGTTTGCAAGACCCTCGTACACCCAGCCCCCGCCCTGATCGTCTTCGTCGCCATGACCTGGCTGTGGCATATCCCCGCCCTGTACGAACTCGCCCTGCGCTCGAGCGACTGGCATTATCTTCAGCACCTTTGCTTTCTCGGCTCGGCGCTCCTTTTTTGGCATCCCGTGATTCGTCCCTATCCCGCGCGCCCGCAATGGTCGGCATGGTGGCTCATCGCGATCTTGTTGCTGGCCGATGTGCAGAACACCATACTCTCGGCGCTTTTGACCTTTTCCAGCCGCGTGCTCTACGCCCATTACGACGCCATCCCCCGACTCGGCGGCCTCACCGCTCTCGACGATCAGGCGGCCGCCGGCGTCCTCATGTGGGTGCCCGGTTCGATCGCGTTTCTCGTGCCGCTGTTCGTTATCGGCCTGCGTCTCATGTTTGCGGATGGCCCGCGGACCGTTCGCACAAAAACGACGGGCCGCATCCCCCTCGCTGTCATCGGCGCGCCAACGTCGGCCGACGCCCTGCATCTCCCGCTGCTGGGCCGCTTCCTTAAATGGCGGCATGCTCGGATCTGTATGCAAGTCCCCCTGCTGTTGCTCGCGGCTCTGGTCGTCGTCGACGGTTTGCAGGGGCCGCAAGTCGGGGCGATGAATCTCGCGGGGGTGTTGCCGTGGATTCACTGGCGCGGCCTGCTCATCTTCGGACTGCTCGCGCTCGGCAATGTCTTCTGCATGGCGTGCCCGTTCGTCGTGCCGCGTACGTTCGCCCGCCGCCTCTGGCCCGCGACCCGGCAATGGCCTCGAGCGCTGCGGAACAAATGGCTTGCCGTGGCGCTGCTCCTGGCGTTTCTTTACGCCTACGAAGCGTTCGCTCTGTGGGATTCTCCCTGGCTGACGGCGTGGATCGTCGTCGCTTATTTCGTGGCCGCGTTCGTCGTCGACAGCCTCTTTCGCGGCGCCGCCTTCTGCAAATACGTCTGCCCGATCGGTCAGTTCAACTTCATCCAATCGCTCGTCTCGCCCCTCGAAGTGAGAGTCAGGGATCTCTCCGTGTGCGCCGCCTGTCAAACCAAAGATTGCATCCGCGGCCGCGACACGATCCCCGGCTGCGAACTCGATCTGCATCAGCCGCGCAAATCGAGCAACATGGACTGCACCTTCTGCCTCGATTGCATTCACGCCTGCCCGCACGACAACATCGGCATCGTCCCCGTCATGCCTGGGGCCGAGCTCAGCCGCGATCCGCATCGCTCGGGCATCGGCCGCTTCAGCCAACGCGCCGATATCGCCGCGTTGATCGTCGTGCTCACGTTCGGCGCGTTCGTCAACGCGGCCCTGATGACCGGCCCCGTCGTCGCCTGGCAAGATCGAATGTTCGTCTCATGGCCGTCGTTGGTACGGGTGGCGATTCTCTGTTTGGCGGGGTACGTCATCGTGCCGGCGTGCGCGGTCGGTCTGGCTGCGAGCATGAATCGCCTTCTGCTCAGTGGCCGGATCCTGGCCCTGGCGACACGCGGGAGTTACGCCTTCATCCCGATCGGTTTCGGCATGTGGCTCAGCCATTACAGCTTTCATTTCTTGACGAGCTACGCGACCGCTCTGCCGGCCCTGCAGCGATTTCTGCTCGAACGCGGCGGGGCTTGGCTCGGATCCCCCGAGTGGGCCTTGTCGTGCTGCGTGCCGGCGGCGGCGTGGCTGCTCAAGCTCGAACTGGTGTTTCTCGATGTCGGCTTGCTCGGCTCGCTCTATCTCGCATATCGCATCGCTTGGAGGGACGGAGGAACCTTTCGCCGCACGCTGGCGATCGTTATGCCGTGGGCCGTGCTGATCGTGTTTCTCTTCGCGGCGGGCGTGTGGATTGTTTTCCAGCCGATGGAGATGCGCGGCGCCCTGCCGGGGTGAACGGCATGGCGAGCTTTTATGGGGGAAGAGCCAAACGGATCCGCATCGCAATCGCTCGACAGGACGTGTGTGACCCACCAAACCGATCCCTTGGGGATCGTCGATTTGTTTCGGCCCAAATTCTTCGACCCTCAAGAGGTCGGCTTGGGGGACGCACGACGGAATGCGATTTCCGTTTTGGAGCGGCGCTCTGCCCCGCAGAAAATTCTGTGCGCCCCGGCTGGCGCGGCAAGGCTGGGCTTGCCTCGTTCCGCCCATTTCGGTTACGTTCCGGCGATGATTGCGACAATCGGCGCGGTCAGGGAGGACCGACGATGGCTTTGTTGGAAGTTCATAGTCTCGTGAAACGCTTCGGACGACGAACCGTGGTCGACGGCGTCAGCTTCGAGGTGCATGAAGGAGAAGTCGTGGGATTGCTCGGGCCCAACGGCGCCGGCAAGACCACGAGCTTTCGCATGGCCACCGGGCAGATCACGCCCAACGCCGGCAAGGTCTTCTTCAACGGCCAGGACGTCACTCCTCTGCCCATGTATCAACGCGCCCGGCTCGGCATGGGGTATCTCGCCCAGGAAACGAGCGTCTTCAAAAAGCTCACCTGCGAACAAAACATCCTCGCCATTCTCGAATTGATGCCCCAATCGCGGACCCTCGGCCGACCGCTGACGCGTAAAGAACGCCTCGATCGCTGCGAACTCGTCATGGAACAGTTCGGCCTCACGAAGGTCCGCAAGAACATCGCGGGCCGTTGCTCCGGCGGCGAAAAACGGCGTCTGGAAATCGCGCGCTGCCTCGTCTGCGAGCCCATGCTCATTCTGCTCGACGAACCGTTCACCGGCATCGATCCGATCACCATCGCCGAGATCCGCACCATCATCAAGGATCTCCGCCTGCACGGCATCGGCGTGCTGCTCACCGATCACAACGTCCGCGAAGCTCTCCGCATCACCACGCGCAGTTACCTGATCAAAGACGGCAAAGTCCGCACCCATGGCTCGCCGACCGAGATCATCCACGATCCCATCGCCATCAAGGAATACCTGGGCGCCGGCTTCCACGACGAATCGCTCGGCGATTCCGACGGCACCGATCAGCCCCCCATGATCCGCCCCATGGACTTCGTCGGGGCCAAGAAGCCCGCCGCCGCCTCGCCCCCCTCCAAGGGAGGAAACAAGGGAGGAAACAAAGGAGGCGACAATCTCATGGCGACGATCGAGAAATTGAAATCGGCCGACCACCTGGCCGCCTCGGCCGAACTCGTCGACCGCGGCAACGCCATCGTGCCCACGCTGCTTGCCGCTCTCGACCGCCCCGATGTCGAACTCCGCCATCAAGTCGTCAATGTCTTACAGGCGATTTTGAAACGTCCCGTCGCGTTTGATCCCTATGCTCCGCAGGCCCAACGCAAACAACAACTCGCCAGCCTGCGCGAACAACTCGAACGCAAAGCGGGCTGACGAAACTTTCGGCCGATCGCCTCGCCAACCGGTGCGGGTTGACGATAATATCCGCATGTCGATCTTCGCTTCCCTCTCGCAGCGGCGCATCGCGTGGCTCATGGTCGCGCTGCTCAACTATCTCGATCGCCAAATGTTGGCGGCGATGAAAATGTTCGCTGTCGCTCATGGACGTGTGCAGCGATTTCATGGCCGAACCGTTTCATCACTTTCACCCGCCCGAACGGGCGCGCGTGCAAGCGATTCTCGACGCGATCCATCCGAAAATCGCCAAGATTCGATCGAGCCGGTTGCGAAGACGCCGAGTGCGTCAACCAGACGAAATTTTCGGTTGAGGCGAGCCGCCGGGCTTGTCCCGGCGGGATAAACCCGCCGGCTCACGCCGAAGATTTCGCCTGGACGAGGCGCTATTGCGCTCGCTTGGCTCGTCGCGCCGCGATCTCTTCGGGAAACAGACTACGGACTTTCTTTTTCGAGATCATGTCGGCCAGACGCGGCAGGAAACGCGAAACCAGCACCAGGAGCTTACCGTTGAGCGTGAGCGTTTTTTCGTTGGTGCCGCGGGCGATGGAGGTCAGAGTGGCTTTGGCGACGTCCTCCGACGTCATGCCCCGCATGTGATCGAGCTGCACCTTGGCCTTCTGCTCGATCATGTTTTTCGAGAAATTGGTCTGCGTCAAACCGGGGCTGACGACGAGCACATCGATGCCGTCCTTCGCGAGTTCGGCCCGAATCGCTTCGCTGAAACCCTGCACCGCGAACTTGCTCGAGGCGTAATGGCTGCGGGCGGGAATGCCCCGTTTGCCTGCGATCGAGCCGATGTTGACCACGGCGGGTTTGACGCCTTGCTTGAGCATGGGCAGAAACGCCCGCGTCGTCTCGGTCAGGCCGAAAAGATTCACTTCGAAGATCTTGCGAAGATGGTCGAACTCGACTTCGGAATAATGCCCCGTCGAGCCGATGCCCGCATTGTTGATGAGAATATCGAGGCCCCCGAACTTTTCCCGGGCGGCGTCGACCATCTTCTGGCGGTCGGCCGGGCTCGTGACGTCGGCGGCGACCGTTTCAATCGTTCCCCCCGCCGCCTTCACCTCGGCGGCGAGCTCGTCGAGCAACGACTGTTGCCGGGCGGCCGCGAGCACGCGCGCCCCCTGCTTGATCGCCTCCAGAGCGATCGAACGGCCGATGCCTTGCGAGGCCCCGGTGATGAGCATGCGTGAACCGGCGATGTTACGTGACTGTCCCATGATCGCGAATCTCCGTTGACGAATCCCTCGCCATTGTAAACGGAGCGATACCGATTCGCGGGGCGACTTGCCGCGGAAACGTGGGAAAGCGGCGGCGGAGATGAGGATTTTGCGGAGGGGAGCGGTGATAGGGGCGAGAGTCTGTTGTCGAAGAGTCGAGTACGATGACGAGTCGGAGTATGAGTACGAGAAATCCGATGACGAGTACGATGAGGATTACGAGTACGAGAATGTCGGGGCCGCTGTTTTCCTAATCGTAATCGTACTCGCAATCGTAAATCGGATTTCTCCTACTCATACTCCTACTCGTCATCGTACTCCGGTATTCCTTTTTTCGCCTTCTCGAACTGAATTCCGATATCGTTCAAAACAAATCCAACACCGGCGTCCCCTGCACGATGTAATGCGGCCGCCCGGTCGGATCGAAGACGCGCGCGTCTTT
Source organism: Planctomycetota bacterium (assembly GCA_037139885.1). GTDB lineage: Bacteria > Planctomycetota > Planctomycetia > Gemmatales > Gemmataceae > JAIEPT01. The sequence continues at coordinate 686 of JBAXFO010000061.1, read as the reverse complement.
GCCCAACCCCAGCGCGTGATACATGGTCGCGTAAAAATCCGAGACGTGAACGGGATTGTCCGCGGGGACGCCGCCGATGCGGTCGCTGCGGCCGTATGCTCGGCCTCCCTGAATGCCGCCGCCCGCGAGCATCGTCGAATAAACGCTGCCCCAGTGGTCGCGGCCGGCGCCGCCGTTGATGCGCGGCGTTCGGCCGAATTCGCCCGTCATGGCGACGAGCGTTTCGTCGAGCAAGCCGCGTTGATGCAGATCTTCGAGGAGAGCCGACACGCCCCGATCGACCGGCGGCAAGAGAAACGTCTTCATCTTGTCGAAATGCCGGCTATGCGTGTCGAAATTCTGCTCCGATTGCTTGTTGATCCACGGCACCGTCACCACGCTCACGCCCGCTTCGATCAAACGCCGGGCGAGCAAACAGCTGCGGCCGAAACGATTGTCGCCATAGCGGGCGATGGCCTGCGCGGGCTCTTGACTGAGATCGAACGCACGCCAGGCCGGACCCGAACGCATGACGTCGAACGCTTGCTGTTGGAAGCGTTCGTAACTCGCCTCGGCGGGGGCGGGCGTTGGCCGGCCCGCTTGGAGGGCGTCAAGCAACTGTCTTGCACGGCTATTCCAGGTGTCTTCCTGGATGACTTTGTTTCTTCCGATAAAGCCCAATCGCCTCCGCACTCCCTCGACTGCTT
>JBAXFO010000060.1:0-11698 GCA_037139885.1 Planctomycetota bacterium | reverse complement strand
GTTGCGGCCCATCTCGCCGGCGTGCCTCGTGCTCATGGGCTCGAGCTACGACGACAACCTCGCCATCCCCCATAACGCTTACGGCTGGAAGAATCTCGACGATCTCGACAAGCTCAAAGACGAGCCCGGCTTGTTCTCCGAATCGGGCAAACTGAACCTCCTGCATCGTTCCCCCGAACTCAAAGGGGCCGACATCTGGAAGAAAGAGTTCGACATTTTCTCGCGCAAGATCCGCGAGAAGACGGTGGTTCTCGACCTCGCCCTGCACGGCGCCAGCGATGGCAAAGAGCCCTATTTCTTCATCGGCGACGATCAGGGCTACAGCCGGCTGCCGTTCGCCGAGGTCTTGAAATCGCTCGAAACCCTCACAGCCTCGGGCAAGAATGTCGTGCTGCTCATCGAGCCGGCGCTCGTGCGCGCCAACTGGTCGGCGGGCATGCTCGAAAACGATTTCGTCGGCAAGCTGCTCGAACTCAAATCGAAGTTCAAACCGAACCTGTTCATCTTGTGCGCCAGCGACGCCTTTCAGGTCTCCTGGCCTTCCGAAGAATGGCAGCAGACCGCCTTCGGGCACTTTGTCATCGAAGGCCTGCGCGGAGCCGCCGATCTCGACGGCAACACCCGCGTCACTGTCGCCGAGCTGGCGAAGTTCGTGAAAGACAAGGTCACGCTCTGGTCGCAGGTCAATCGCGGCATCGAACAGACGCCGGTTTTCCTCGGCGACGAGGCGGCGGCCGCCGATGTCGAAATCGCTCAGGTCGCCGGCTCCTATAAGGAACAACCGGGAGAAGCGCCGGGGATGAATTTCGCCGTCCCTGAAGGGCTCGAAGCGGCGTGGCGCGGCTGGCAGGCGCTGCGGACGAATTCGCCGCACCCGGCCGTCTACAGCCCGGCCCTGTGGCGACGCTATCAAGACCTGCTCCTGCGTTACGAACAACTCCTCCGCGCCGGCGATCCGACGAAGAAGACCGGCGATATTGCCGGCAAGCTTGCGGCCATGCGTAAGAAGATCGAGAGCGAAGCTCGCTTTGAGGCCGCCGACACGACGCTTTCCCTGGCCCTGCCCATGGCCGAGGCTCTCGGCATCGCGCTGCCGCTGCCCGAAGCCGAGCTCAAACGGGGCACGCAAAAAATCTGGGACGCCTCGAAGGAAGAGCAGCGGCCCGAATTTCTCAAGGACCTCGTCGACTGGGCGAAGAAACAAGACGACGTCAAGTCGGCCCAGCTCCGCGTCGAACTGTACCGCACGTTTCTCAATTTCATCGGCCAAAGCCCGCTCGTGCGGGAAGCCGACCTCGTCGCTCCGCAAAACGATAAAGGCGATCCCGTTTCGAAAACGCAGGCGCTGCTCGATCTTTTCGACGTCAAACTCGGCCCGCCGCGCCCGGCCGAGGTGCATTACTTGACCATGCTGCTCAAGGACGTGAGCCGTACGCCGTCGCCCGATCTCGAGCTCTTACGGCAATCGCTGAAGGTTCGACAGTTGGCCGAGCGCGCCGCGCTGGCGGTCCCCGAAACGGGCGACGCCCATCCTTATAGCGAGGTCATCCTCCCGTGGAACCGCGAACGCATCGTCAACGCGGATGCGTTGCGGCGGCCTGGGGAAGATTACCTGTTCGGCTCCAGCAAGGACGATTGGGAGAAGGCGCGCCGTTTCATCGACCAGGCGCAAGCCGGCTACCGCGAAACGCAAAAGGAGTCGCAAAACTATCGCCAGGCTTTGGACGCCCGCGACCGCTCGTTTGCTGAGCTTCCCTATTTCGCCCTCTGGGTGGCCAATCAACGAGTCTCGTCGGATAAGGCCCATGGCGAACGTGTCGACGATTGGTCCAAGCAGGTCGTGCAGCTTTCGCAGCGGGCCGAGCTCTTGCAAACGGATCTGGCGAGGGAGAAGGGGGCTGCGTCGGTCGCTTTACGCAATCAGGCGGAGCAAGTCGTCGAGACGCTGGTCAATTTGCGGAAAAGTCTCGAGAGCGAGATCGACAGCGTCAATCAGGACACGCATTCGCATGCGTTCTGGTTCGATCGCGAGGCGGTCTTGTCGGCCCCGCCGCTGCTTGCCGATCAGCCCGGAGCGAACGCTGTCGACATCCGTCTGGCGATGCTCAAATACAACCGCGTCACCTCGGGCCGCTTCTTCAAGAGCAACGACACGCCCAAGACATTCGGCGGCAAGGCGAAAGACGACGCCGAAACGTTCGCCAAACGCAACCTGGCGTTGTCCATGGCGACGTTCAAGAACTTTTGGCCACTCGATCTGGCGAGGGTCGAAAACGAGAGCATTCCCGTCGTCGGCGAGACGATGGCGGCTCTCGTGAAGCGTTGGCCGGGGGACATCAACGACACCCTCACGCAGAGCCTGAAAGAAGGCGACCTCGCTGCGGCCCAGACGCTCTTGCGGCGCGGCGATTTCCTCGCCCGCGGCTTGCCCGGCGGCTTCGAAGATAAGGCCGATCCGATGTCGGTCTCGCAGGCCCTGCGGTCGCTGCGGATGAGCGATCTGCTGATGACTCAGGCCCGACGAACGATGGCCGACCACTGGTATTCGGAAGTGCAAGACGCCCAGCCGTATTACGAGACGGCCGCCCAGGGCTACCTCAAAGTCGCCCGCCAACTCGTCGAAGTCAAAGGCGAAAGCCGCGACAGCAACAAGCTCCGCGCGGCCGCCTGCGTGCGTCTGCTCGATGCCGTGAAAACCGTCGGTCTCGACATCGAAGGCAAGCCGAGCGATTATTGGACCAGCGAGAAAGAGTTCCCCGTCCGCTGGATCGTGAAGACGCCGGACGATCCGTATCTGTTCGACCCGAAGATCGCGGACGACGCCAAGATTCCGCCGCCGGGAGTGGCCGTCACGTGGCGCGAACTCGAAGGGCCGGGGGCGTGGAAGGACGGCGTGCCGCCCGGGCAACGTAAGCCGCTGGAGTTGTTGACGCACCAGAAACGCGATTTCGCGGATGTGTATCAATTGACGAAAACCGGCGCCGACGATGCCGCCCTCAAGGCCACCTACACGATTCTCCTCCGCGGCCAACGAAAAACGACGCAGATCCAGATTTCGCAGAAGGATCCCGATCTCGTCGTCCACGACTTCCCGAAGCCGACGAAGTCGTTCATCAAGGTGCGGATGGATCCGAAATTCACCTATGGAGCCGTCAGCATCGCTCTCGACATTTCCGGCAGCATGATCTGGAAGAACGGCTTCGGCATCGACACCCCCGAGGGCCGCAAGACGCGCCTCGAGCTCGCCCTGGTGTCGCTCAAGGCGGCTTTGAAGCTGGTGCCGGACAATACTTATGTCAGCCTGTTTGCGTTCGTCACCAAGGACCGCGAGAAAGAGCCGGAAATCGTCGAAGTGTTGAAGCCGTCGCCCTGGAGCCGCGATCGTCTCGATGTCCTCATCGGCGATATCGAACGGCTCGCAGGGCAGGCGTGGAAGGAAGACCCGGTGCGGGCGTATGGCAGCACGCCGATGGCGTATTTGCTCGCCGAATGCGGCCGGCGCGGCTTTCCCACGGCCGCGGTCAATTTCCGCGGCCCCAAGGTCATCCTGGCGCTGAGCGATGGCGACGACACCTCGTCGGGCATCCTCCTCAAGGCGGGTTGGCCCGACCTCACGCGCGCCGTCCTCGGCAAAGACGATCAACGCAACTACAATCGCCGCGTCAACGATTATCTGCTCGACGAGCTCGGCAACAAAGATGTCGAGATTCAGTTCGTCTGCTTTCTCGATAAGGAGAAATACAAGGACGAAGCTCGCAATGCCGAGGCTCAGTTCTCGGGCGTGCAGGAGTTCAAAACGCCGGGCCGTTTCATCATCCAGCCCGATCCGGTGCTGCTGGCGCGGGAACTCGAAAAGGCCATCCGGCCCCGGCTCATTCTCGAACAAGGGAGCGCCGCTCCTTCGGGGTATCATCCCGAGGGAGAATTCGCGAGCCTGCCGAAAGACGAGTACAACTGGATTCAGGTTCCCGAGGGGCAATACACCGTGCGCGTGAAGGGCTCGCCGCCGCGCGATTTGAAAGTGAATCACGGCGACATGATCGCGATCGTGCTCAAACGCGACCCGGTCGATCCCAAGAAGATCGTTTACGAGCGTGAGATGTTCGCGGAAATGATCGCGGACACCGTGCCGCCGCTCGCCGAGGGGAAGGCGATGCAAGATCGTTATCGCGTGTCGGTGTTGCAGAATCAGCCGGCGGTGAAGGCGAATTTGCTGACGCAGCTCATCGCCGTCGAGGAGGCGTCGAAGACGAGCCGGCTCATTCAGCAATCGGTCCCGCGCTTCACGTGGATCGAGAGCAAGCCCAAAACGCAAGCCCCGGCAAGGATGATCCGCTGGTATCGCGAGTTCGGCTACCCGGCGTTCACCAACCGCGTGCTCGGTTACGATTGGCCCGCCCCGGCCGCCGTCGTTGCCACGCCCGAAGTCAGCGTCTGGCTCACCGATTCCCCCGACAGCGAAGCCTTCGCCCGGCCCCTGGAACGGTTGCTCAAGAAGTCGAAGTCCGACACCGTCCGCCTCGACGCGGATCAATTCGCCGTGATCGAAAACGTCACGATTGAAGAGAAGGATGTCGTCCCCGACGGTCTCGGGAAAGTCGGCAGCCGGCTCGTGCCGAAGCAGTGCGTCGTCGTCCGCGTCGAACACGCCAAGGGCCGGCCCGTGATGATCCAGTTTCACGGCCAACACAAAGGCGAAGAGCACCACTTCTTCCATTCGGCGAACAAGTACACCGCTCTGTTTTGGGACCTGACGAATCCGAACCAAGAATCGCTGTCGTTCAACGTGATCTTTCTCGACGCCATGAAACGCGAGACGACGCCGGCAATCTTCACCGTGACCGGCCGCAACTCGAACTTCCCGGCTCCCTATCCCATGGGGAATTGACGTTCGCGGCTCTCCGCAGGAGAGCGTTGGCGTGTGGTCACGCGAAACCGGAACGCCTTCTCTGTCATGGCGTGCCGTCAGCGCTCTCCTGCGGAGAACCGCGAACGGGTTTCGCTAAGAAGAACCAGTCCCACGGCGGGGGATACTTGGTCAACTCCTTCTCGCCCGCGAATTGCGACCACGACAGATGCACCTTCTCGCATTTCAACAACTCAAAGCCGCAGCGGGCGAAGCGGTATTCGATCTCGAACGGCTGCCAAAAATGTTGGTGCAGGCCTTGAAAGCGAAACTGGCCGAAGCCGAAATCGTAAAGCGAATGATCGTTGAGCAGGGCGGCGTTCTTGCGGGCCGCGTCTTCGGGCAGGCCGCGTTCGCGGGCGCGGTCGACGAGCAGCATCGTTTGATAATGGACGCTGTCCATCGCCGGCAGAATTCCCAGATAGCGGCCATCCGGTTTCAGAGATTTGCAAATTTGCCCGAGGGCGGTTTCCTGATCGGCGACGCTCGGCATGACCAGACTGTTGACCGTGACGGCGACATCGAGCGAAGCGGCGAGCGGGGACAAATCGGTGAGGTCGCGTTCAACGAACGAAACGTTGGCGGCCGAGCAGCGGCGCCGGGCGCGTTCGAGCATGCCGGGGGCGAAATCGACGGCGACGACGTTTGCGAACGTCTCCGCCAGGAACGGCAACAGGGGGCCGATGCCGCAGCCGAGATCGCCGACGGTCTTGGCGCCTGCCGCGGCGAGTTTTTTGAGCGTTGCTTGAAGCGGACTGCGGACGTCTTTCAGGAAGGGGTCGACGAATTCTTGTTCGTACGATTTGGCGGCCTTGCTCCACATTTTGTCTTGGGACATGCCACAGATCTCAGGACGTCTTCAGATGTTCGACGCGAAGTTGGCGGAGGGCGTCGAGGGCGGGTTTGGGTTTGCCGTCGCCGCCGATGAGGCCGCAATAGGGGAATTGATGGGGAGCCCGATCGTCCCAGTGGGCCCAGGTGACATTCTGGATATAGGGCTTGCAGAGAACGAGGGAGCCGAAGGTGCGGGCCCAGTCGGCCTGGGCGTCGGCGGTGTAGCCCGTGCTCCAGTGGCCGCCGCGCGGTTTGAGATCGCCGTTGCCCTTGTCGTCGGGGGGAAGCTGGGCCGAGGGGTAACCCAGGGTGACGCCCATGGGGACGCCGAGGAGCACATACAGATCGAGCAGGCGCGAGAGTTCGAGCGTGTCGCGGCAGTAACTGCCGCGCGGCAGGATGCCCATGACCATTTCCAGGTCGAGGCTTTCGATTTTGCTGCCCGTGCGAATGAGCGTGTCGGCGAAACCGAACGGGGAAACCGTATGTTCCTCGGCCGCCAAATATTCGCCCCACGGTTGGCAAAGGCCGATCGCGAGACTGAATTGCGGATCGATCTTGCGAGCGACTTCGACCAGACGGACGGCCAACCAAATGAGCTCTTCGTCGTTCGACGCCAAAACGCCCGACCAGTTCGTCGCCGAGGTGAGACGCCACTGCCGAATGCTGCCTTGATACCGTTTGACGGCCGTGCCGATGAACGCGCTCATGCAGTCGAACATTTCATTCAGATCGCGTTCGTGCGACCACAGCCACGGCGGCAGACAGCGGCCGGAAAAATCGATGAGCGGGCCGCCCGACACGGTAAACCGATCCTTCGCCCAGGCGACGCGGCGATCCATCTCGTCCCAGTTCCACGCGTTTTCGTCGGGCTGAATGTCGGTCCACGAGACAGGCAAGGTCACAGCCGTGAACGTCGCCTGCAGGAGCTTCGCTTCGTCTTCGGTCGCGGGCAGGGCATGCAGCTGGCAGCCCCATTGCGTATCGAGTTTGCTTTGGCGAAGATGGCGGACCTGAAACACTTGATCGATGTAGCACTGCACCAGTTTTTGGGCCGCCTCGTGACCGAGGGCGAGCACTTGGCGGCGCAGGGCGTCGTCGCCGTTGGCGGCGGAAGCGGAACGGCCGAAGGCGTGGGTGGCGTCGTGAACGAGTTTCTGGACGTGTTCGGGCAGGATGAGGCCGCCGCCGACCCATTCGCACATTTGGTTGCGAAGCTGATGGATTTTGCCGCGACCCAGTTCGAGAAGAAGGTCGTAGGGATTACGACGCTCCATCAAGGTGGCGGAATTGAGCATGAGCCGGCCGACGCCATCGACGTCCCAGGGGACGGAGACGAAGCCCGATTCGTGGACGGTGCGTTCGACGAAGAGGAGGCCCGGTTCGAGATTGACGTGCGTGTGGAAGGGCATGCCGTCTTGGCCGCCAGCGACGCAAGCGCGCTCGAGGTCCGCCTCGGCCTCGGGCGACACCGTCCCCGGCAACTGAAAGACCATCGAGCCCATAGGGATTGTTCTCGCCGGCGAAATTCGCCCGTTCGGATCCTTCCGGGTTGCATTCTGTCGCGATCCGACCGGTCGCCGGGGTTCCACGAACCCCATTTCCTCTAAAATATGGAAATGACCCACTCCTTCTGGGAATTCTCGCGGAAGCCGGGGTTTGGGTCAAGTTCAAGCGATGAAACGCGCTGCGGAAGATCCCTCTAACGCAGCGCATGGCCCGATCAATCGTTTCGATCCGCGCGTTGGACCTCCCGAGATCGCACTTGGGCCCGCGCGGCGAACCGCAATGAGGATTTCTCCATGTCCGATTCGCCGTGGATCTTCGATGTCACCGAGGCGGAATTCGAAGAGAAGGTCGTCAAAAAGTCGCACGAGGCGACCGTGGTCGTCGATTTTTGGGCCGAATGGTGCGGCCCCTGCAAAGCCCTGACGCCCACGCTCGAAGCCGAGATCGCCAAACACGGCGGCGAAATCTTGCTCGCCAAAGTCAACACCGATGAGCAACAACGCCTGGCGATGTACTACCGCATCGAAGGCCTGCCGACCGTGATCGCGTTCAAAGGGGGCAAGCCGATCGACGAATTCGTCGGCCAGCTTTCCGCGTCGGGCGTGGCCGACTTCATGAAGCGCGTCGGCCCCAGCGAAGCGCTGAAACAAGCCCAGGCCGCCGAAGCTCTCATGAAGACCGACCCGGCCGCCGCCGAGAAATCGTTTCGCGACGCGCTCGCCAAGGAGCCCAATCAAGAAGACGCCACTCTCGGCCTCGTCCGGCTTCTGGTCGAACAGAAGCGCGACAAGGAAGCGGCTGAGTTGCTCGAAAATCTCGGCCCCGGCAACGAGCACGCCGCCGAAATCGAACGCCTCAACGCCTTGCTCTGGCTCCGCGTCAAGGCGAACGATTTGCCTGAGGAAGCCGCGCTGCAAAAGACCGTTGCCGCCGAACCGAAAAACGCCGGAGCGAAAGTTGACCTCGCGTTGAGGCTCGCCCTCGCGGAACGTCCGCAAGAGGCTCTCGCGATGTTGCTGACCGCAGGCGAAGCCGATTTCAAACTCGCAGGAACGCGTGTGAAGGAAGCCATGGTCAAAGTCTTCCAACTGATCGGCAACCGTACGCCGCTGGCCGACGAATATCGGGCGAAGTTGACGTCGCTCTTGTATTAGACTGGCCGGCGCTTGGGCTTTGTCATGAAGGGATTCGTCGCGGGTGGAGATTTCGCGAAGCGCAAAAAAGAACCCGCAGCCGAGTTTGAATCGGCCGCGGGCTCACTGGGCGAAACGGTAAACGTGGCCGCAGCCACGATGCTAATAAAAACTGCCGACACGACCTGGTAGCCACCTCTCCCATGGATAGTCAGGCCGGTCGGCTTAGTTGATGATGAAATAAAGCAAAGGTCGAGCCAATGGCGCCATTCGCTCTCGGAAATATTTCGAGCTTATCCATACCGCATTGGCAAATATCGACTTGTGACATTTGCAATTTCTTTCCTTCGCGTTTCCTTCACATGCGCGCTCGCGTTCTTCGCCTTGCGTGCAAGCAGCCGCTGCCAAGCCTCTGGGCAAAAAACGCAGTTTTCCAAGGGAATCATGATCACCGCCGAGTTTTCAGGCGAAGCATCGCATTGAAGTTTCACGAGGCGTTTGGCCGAAAACATATCCGGCGGACTTGGCGAGGCGCGGCGAGCGCGCCTAGGATAAGTGCAGTCGTTCCGAAGTCTTTGTTGGAAGTCGTCATGGTCTTTTCGCTCTGTTGTCGTCCGGCGATTGCCGGGCTTTGAAATCGGCGAGTCGCGTTCGGCTCCCACCCGGAATCGCCTGACCGCGTTCGAACTTTCCAACGGAACTTCCCCATGGCGACTGATCTTCGACTCAAAGAAACCCTTCCCGAAATCGTCGAATCGCTGCTCAGCACTTACACCGAATGCAGCCGGATCAACCACCTCGGCCATCGCCCGCTTCCCAATCGCGAAGCCGTCGTCGAGATTCTGAACGATCTGCTTGAGATCCTCTTTCCCGGTTACGGCCGACGGCAGAATTTGCACATCGGCAACATCGAATATCACATCGGCGATCTGGTCGATGGATTGCACGACAAACTCACTCACCAGATCATGCGGGCCTGCCGCCATGAAGATTGCGGCGAACAGGGTTCGATCGATTTCGAAGCTCTCGCCCAGCAGAAAGCTGTCGAGCTGTTGCGCCGTCTTCCCGATATTCGCTATCTGGCCGAGCAAGATGTGGAGGCGGCGTTTTTGGGCGATCCGGCCGCCAAAAGCCATCACGAAATCGTCTTCTGCTATCCGGGCCTCGAAGCGATCGCGATTTATCGCATCGCCCACGAACTCGAACTCCTGGGCATTCCGCTCATTCCGCGCCTCATGACCGAGCACGCCCATTCGAAGACCGGCATCGACATCCACCCCGGCGCACGCATCGGCCCCGGATTCTTTATCGATCACGGCACCGGCGTCGTTATTGGCGAAACCTGCGATATTGGCCGCAATGTGAAGCTGTATCAGGGCGTCACGCTCGGAGCGTTGAGCTTCCCGCGCGACGCCGCCGGCAACATCATCCGCGGCATGAAGCGGCATCCGACTCTGGAAGACGATGTCGTCGTCTACGCCAACGCGACGATTTTGGGCGGCGACACGGTCATCGGCCATCATGCCGTGGTCGGTTCGAGCGTTTGGCTCACGAAGGGGGTCGACCCCTACACCGTGGTCACGCTCGAAAACCCGCAGCTACGCATCAGACGCCCGGAAAATCGCCAGCCCGGCGTGCTCATGTATCACATCTGAACGACGCGTTTTAACGCCGGCGCGGCATGAACATCGGGTTGACGACGATCTCCGGGCGTGGGGCCATTTCCAGGGCAAGGCCACAAAGCCCGCCGATGACGACCAGGCAGATCACACCCACGATACGGTGTCGCGACGGCGAATAGGGACTCAGCCAAGCGAGCGGTACGGACAAGATCGCGCCGCCGATCGCGCCGCCGACGTGGGCCGACATGCTGATGTTGGGCATGAAGCCGCTGCCGATCAGGATGAGCAGGTTGAGTCCGACAATCCGAAAGTGCGCTTCGACAAACTGCGGCGGCAGATGATGGCGATGCATCCACGCCCACACCCCAAGCGACGTGAGCAAGCCGGCGATCGCGCCCGACGCCCCGACCGTGCCGACGAGCGGATTGTTGTTGGCCAGAAGCACGGCGACGCCGCCCATCAGGCCGGAGCCGAAATAGAGAATCAAAAACCGTTTCCACCCCCAACGGCCTTCGAGCACATTGCCCAGGCTGAACAGACAAAACATGTTCATCAAAATGTGAACGGGACTGCCGTGCAGGAACATGTAGGTGAAAAGCTGCCACCATTCGTCGCGAACCCAGAACGTGATGGGGACGAGGGCGCCGGGCAGCCGCGTGACGCCGTTCATGATGTCGGCCACCGACTGGCCTTGTTGCAGGTTGTAAACGCACGTCCCCAGATAGACGAGCACGTTCAGCCCGATCAAGATCGGCGTGACGATCGCCCGCGGCGGCGTCAAAACCGACCGGCGCACATGCTCGGCTTCGTCCCAGGCCGAGCGCTGTTGCCGGCGATCAATGTCGAGTTCGCGGTTCACGGCCGGGCGGGTCAAAAGTTCAGGACGCACCGCCGCAGCCCGGCCCGCATCGGTGACGCGGTAGCCCTGCCCCTTCTCCGGGCTCCAGTCGGCGATCTCGAGAAAGCCGCCCAGGCGCAGGCGATCGAGGGCGGCATCGAGCTGATCGCGGCTTAAATCGAGATCGCCGGCGTCGACGCGCGGATAAAACCCGCCGGCCCCTCGATTCGCGCAAGCCAGCAAGACATGAAATGAAACCTCGTGAATCGACGGCGGCATGCTGTTCCCTTCGGCTAGAATTTCCTTCATTATAGAGTGTACCCCCGCGGAGCGCCGCCGGCCCGTAACCTCCGCGCAACCTCTCAAGGAGCCCCACGATGTCGATGCAGGAAATGATTACGGTTTACACCGTATCCAACGCGATCGAAGCCGAGATCATCAAGAACGCCCTCGAAGACGAAGGCATCCGCTGCGAAATCGAAGGCGGGCATCAAGCCGGCGAAGCGGGCCTGATCGGCATCGAAATCAAATTGCAAGTGCCCGAGGATCAAGCTGAAGCGGCCCGGGCGTTCATCCAAGATCACGAGACCAGCCATAGCGATAACGACGATCTCGACGAAGCCGGCGCGCCCGAAGACGGGATCCAAGATCTCGAGCGGCGCGAAGGCATTCAAGAGGCGTGATTGCGTATTCATCGTTCGCGGCTCTCCGCAGGAGAGCGCTGACGTCACGCACCTGCGGTGGGAGCGTCCCAGCAGCGCTCGGGCGCAACGCATGCACCGAATGTGCGTGACGTCAACGCTCTCCTGCGGAGAGCCGCGAACGATTTCCGTTTCCCATGCGAGACGTGCATGCT
>JBAXFO010000059.1:0-11707 GCA_037139885.1 Planctomycetota bacterium | reverse complement strand
GCGCCCGGATTGAGCGGCGGAACCGGATTCGGCGATCCGCCAACCTGCGGTCCCGAGTTAGGGCCTTTGCCTTGATCGGCCTGGTACGGATTGGGAATTCCAGGCCCGGCGACGCTGGCCGGCCCCTTCGCGGGCCCGGCGCCGGGATTCTCGGAGGGATTCGACGGCAGTTTACCCGCAAACGGGTTACCGCCATTTTTCGGAGCATTTCCCGTAGGCGATTGCGGCGAGCGCGTCCCCGCGCGGAACGGATCGTCGCCGAAACCCCCGGGGCCGCCGCGTGGCTGAGCGGGCGGCAGCTTCAGCGTGGTCGGTTGTGCCGCACCGGGATTGCCTCCATTCTTCGGTCCGCCATTTTTCGCTCTGTTCTCCGCGTTGTCGCGGAGCTTGGCCAAATCGCGATATTGATCGAGGTGCGCCTTCTGATTCGCGTCGGGACGATTGGCGACAAGGGAGCCATTGGCAGGCGTGAAGGTCCGTAGCGGCGTGACCGCGGCCAAACCGCCGTTCTTGCCGTTTTGCTGAGCCCGCTGCTGGGCGAAATTCGCAGGCGGCACGGGCGCACGCCCGGCTCGGCGATCATCGAAATTTTGTTGATGCTGGGCGGCCCATTGCCGATTGCCGCGATTCTGCCAACGATAGTAGTTGTTGACCGAATTTCCCGGCCCGCCCCACCACGGGCGATAGCCAAGCCCCGCATGATGGTTGCCGTAGTAATTGCCGAAGTAGAAGTGATTTCCCCCAGGCCGATAAAATCCCGAGTTGAAGAAGAAACCGATCGAGACGACGAAGCTCGGCTGATACGACCAGCCTGGATTCCCCCACAAGGGCGTCGGGAAATACGCAGGGGCGAACAACAGGCCCCGGTCGTCGAGCGGGTAATCCCAATAGCCCGACGTGAACACATAGCCCCCCGGCGTCCAGCCGTATTGGGGACCGATCCAGATTCGGCCTTGGCGGAAAGGAGCCCAATAACCGGGCCGCCATGCGAAGCGTTGATCGGGGTTGTTGTAGGTCCAGTAGCCGGGGACATACGTCGAGTCAGCGTTCGGAGCGGGAATCAACGGGCCGTTTTCGAGCGGCGCGGGGGGTTCGGGAGTGTATTGCAACTCTTGTTGGTTTTCCGGCGCCCAGAAGCCCGCCACCCAACGCCAGCCCCCGTCGGCATTAACCCAGTGGCCGGGAATCCAGCGACGACCGATCGGCGGGTTGCGGAACGTGCCGCTGACCCAGACGAAATCGTTCCGCTCGGCGTCCCAGGCCCAGTAGCCGGGAATCCATTCGAGGTTGGCGGCGTCGGGGCGTTGTTCGGGGGGTTGTTCGGGAATCATCGGCGGCGGCTGTTTGGGAACCACCATGCCCGGTTCGATGACGCCGTCATTCAGCTGGGCGAACGCCTCGTGAATCGGTCCGCGCGTTTCGACTTCGAAGTCCGCGGGGGGCAAGTCGTCAACAACTTGAAACGCATCCCCTTGCACGGGAGCGAGAAAAACCGCCAGGCACAATGCGGCAAACGAAGCCAGGAGGCGTGGAAGAAGGGTCATCGCGCTGGTCCTTGAAAAGGACGCCGGGGGGGCGAACTCTATTTTAACCGAAGGATTCCAAAGAAAACGAAAGAATCCGCAAAACTTGCGCCGGGGACCGGGGAATATGGGCGAAACGGCTCGTCGCGCGGCTTGGGGAGCGCGGGCGCGACGTCCTCGTTCGGGCGCGCCGCCGGTCAACCTTCATTCTTGCCCGCCGCTGCGAACCTGGTAGACTGGAGAGAGTTCGACAAATGCGGTCGCCCCAATTTCTGTCTTCATCAGTCTTTCGGCAAATCGCATAAAACAGCGCGGGCCTGCTTTCGGCCTGCATGTCTCGCTTAATCTGGAGTTCTCGGATGGCAAAAGCCCGCGGCGATTTCACCGAAATCTTCGTTTCTCGAGGCATCATCAGCGCCGACCAGGTCGCCGAGGCGCGTAGCCTCTCCCAACAAACGGGCATGAAGCTGCAAGACGCCCTCGTCAAACTCGAATACGTCACCTTAGAAGATGTCATGCAGGCGATCGCCGAGCATTCGGGCATGCAGGCCGTCGACCTCACCGATTACACCGTTCCCGCGACCGTCATCGAACTGGTGCCCGAATCGGTCGCCCGCGAAAACGTCGTCCTGCCTTATTCCTTTGAAAACAACGTCTTGCGCATCTGCATCTCCGATCCGACCAACTTCGAAACGGTCGAAAAGCTGCAGTTCATCCTCAATAAAGACATCCAACCGCTCCTGGCCCCGCAGGAACAAATCGTCGAGGCGATCAACCGGCATTATGGCCAGAGCGAAACCGAATCGGTCGACTCGATGCTTTCCGAGTTCACCGACACCCAGATCGATTCGACCGAACTCGAAAAACAAGCCACCACCCAGGAATCGGATGACTCCGACGCCCCCGTCGTCAAGCTGATCAACCTGATCCTCCAGGAAGCCATTTCGCTCCGAGCCAGCGATATTCACGTCGAACCGTTCGCCGACCGCGTCCGCATCCGCTACCGCATCGACGGCGTGCTCGTCGAACGCGATAGCCCCCCGCGCCGGCTGCTTGCCCCCATGATCTCCCGCCTCAAAATTATGGGCCGAATGGATATCGCGGAGAAACGCCGGCCTCAAGACGGCCGTATCAAGACGATGGTGAAGGGCAAGCCGTTCGATCTACGCGTCAGCGCCCTGCCGACCAACCATGGCCAATCGATGGTCATGCGTATCCTTGATCGGGCGAGCATTAGTGTCAGCATCAAAGACCTCGGCTTTCATGAAGACGACTACAAGCGCTTCCAAAACATCATCAAGCGCCCCAACGGCATCTTCCTCGTCACCGGCCCTACGGGTTCCGGCAAAACGACCACGCTTTACTCCGCGATGAACGAACTGAACCGACCGGATCGCAAGATCATCACGGCCGAGGATCCGGTCGAGTATTACCTCCCGGGCATCAATCAGGTGGAAGTGCGCCATAGCATCGGGCTCGACTTCGCCCGCATCATTCGGGCCATGTTGCGGCAGGCGCCCAATATTATTCTCGTCGGCGAAATTCGCGATCAGGAGACGGCCGAGATCGCCGTCCAGGCGTCACTGACGGGACACTTGGTTTTTAGCACACTTCATACGAACGATGCGCCCTCCGCCATTACACGTTTGCAGGATATCGGCGTCGCCCCGTTCCTCGTGGCCTCCTCCGTGATCGCCATTCTGGCGCAGCGGTTAGTCCGCATTATCTGTCCGAAATGTAAGGAACCGGACCGCCCCCCTGCCGCCGAAATTCATGCCGCAGGCTTAACTCCGCAGCAGGCGGCCCAGGCGACGTTCATGCGCGGCCGCGGCTGCCAGAACTGCAATCACACGGGATATCGGGGGCGAAAAGGCATCTTCGAGATGCTCCGCATGAACGCCGGCATCCGCGAAATGACGTTTAACCGCGAGCCCGCACAGGCTTTACGTCGAACAGCCCGCATGCAAGGCATGAAGACCCTGCTCGAAGACGGCGTCTGGAAGGCGACGCAGGGAATCACCACGCTCGAAGAAGTGCTCAGCATCTGCCATGCGGATGAGAAATGATGCCGCGCACCACGCAAGGGTGACCCGAGAGCAAATGTTCAGGCGTGAAACGCGGTGGTTGAGGGGTTTCGCCGCACAGCCGTAAACCACGCAAAGGGGCGAAAAGATTTGTCCCGCCGCAAACACCCCGTCATAATGAGACAGCAAGGACGAAGCCCGTCACGACTCGGGACGAGTCGAAAGTCCAAATCGTCGCTTTCCCGGGATTCCCTGGGAACCGACAAACGCTCGCTGACATGTCATCCGCCCGATCGCAAGGAAACGAAACCGTGGCCACCGCGGAAGTTCTGATTGAAAAGCTTCTGGAAACCGCCATCCGTGTGGGGGCGAACGACCTCCATATTACCGTGGGTCAGAAGCCCGTCCTGCGCCATCAGGGGCGGCTGCGGCCGCTCGACACCAAAGTCTTGACCGCGGACGACACCGTCAGCCTGATGAAGAGCATCACGCCCGACCGCTGCCAGCAAGAGATTCAAGAACGCGGCGGCAGCGACTTCGCCATCGAGTTCCGCGACGGCGTTCGTTTCCGTGTCGCGGTCTTCCGCCAACGCGGCAATCTCGGCATCGTCCTGCGGCGCATTCCGTCGAAGTTCCTGTCGTTCGACGACATGGGCATGCCCGAGGCGATCAAGCGTTTGATCATTCGGCCGCGCGGTTTGTTGCTGGTCACCGGACCAACCGGTTCGGGCAAGACGACAAGTCTCGCCAGCATGATCAATTTTCTCAACGACAATTACGATCGCCATATCATCACGCTCGAAGATCCGATCGAGTATTACCACACGCACAAGAAGTGCCTGATCAATCAGCGGGAAATCGGCTCGGATATTCCGTCGTTCTCCGAGGGCATTCGCCGGGCTCTGCGTATGGATCCCGATGTGATCCTGGTCGGCGAAATGCGGGATCTCGAAACGATTCACTCGGCCATCGAAGCGGCCGAAACCGGGCACATCGTGTTCGGCACGCTGCATACCAACGGCGCCTCAGCCACGATCAACC
The DNA here is from genome assembly GCA_037139885.1 of Planctomycetota bacterium. Lineage (GTDB taxonomy): Bacteria > Planctomycetota > Planctomycetia > Gemmatales > Gemmataceae > JAIEPT01. Next base: position 7,119 of record JBAXFO010000059.1, on the reverse strand, counting down.
GCATCATCGACGTCTTCCCCCAGGAACAGCAAGACCAGATCCGCACGCAGCTCGCCTCGGCTTTGATCGGCGTGTTGTCGCAAACGCTGATGCCGAAGAAGCCGAGCGGGATCATCGCGGCGTACGAAATGATGATCGTCACGCCCGCCATCGCGAATCTCATTCGCGAGAACAAGGTTTACCGCATCGATTCGAGCATTCAGACGGGCGGCAAAGACGGCATGTTCCTCATGGACGAAACCCTGTTCCGCCACTGGCGCAACGGCCTGGTCGAGAAAGAAGAAGCCCTGCTCAAATCGAACAAACCGAACGAATTGGCCACCCGCATCGCCCAGGCCGAGCGCGGCGAACTCGACGACGAAGCCGCCGGCGACGATGAAGACGACGAGGATATCGACGACGAAGAAGACGAGAAGCCCAAGCGGTCGACGCAGATTCGGCGTCGGCCCAGCCGGGATGACGATTAGGCGTGGGGCAAGCCGCCCGCGCGGGAAGTTTGCCCGCAACACGTTTCAGTTCTAATTTCACGACGGACGATTTCATGGCGATTCCCAGCGATCCTGTGCCCCCGAAGAAGCCTGGCGACGGCGCGCCCAAGCCGCCTGGGCCGAAGCCCCCGGTTCCTGGCGGCAGGCCCAGCGGCGGTCCCGTCAAGCCGACCGCCCCGCTTCCGGGCAAGCCGATTCCGGTGCGTCCGCCGGCTCCGAAGCCGGCTGCTCCCGGAGCGAGTAAACCCGGCGTCGCGCCGAAACCGGCGGCCAAGTCCGGGTCGAGTAAGCCCGCCGTGCCCGACAGCAAGTTCAAACCTGCCCCGGTGGCGGCCAAGAACGCGGAACGAGCCAGCGGTCGCCGCATCGGGCAGGTGCTTATCGATCTGGGTTTCATCGACGAAGGCCAACTCTGGGATCTTCTCGAACACGCCAAAGAAAATGGCCTGAAGCTCGGCCAGGCCGGCATCGCGCGCGGCCTCATTTCCGAAACGCAGCTCATGCAGGCGTTGGCCGAACAGTTCAACCTCAAGCTGCTCACGGCCGAAGAGCTCAAGCCCGCGCCCGAAGCGTTGACGCTCGTGCCCGAAACGATGTCGAGCGTTTACAAGGTGTTGCCGCTCACGTATCGCGACAATGTCCTCACCGTCGTGCTCGGCGATCCTGGCTGTCTGCCGTCGCTGGAAGATCTGCGCGGCTTCGTCGGCGTGTCGCAGATCGTCGCGTGCCTCGCTCCGCAAGCCGCGATCGATGCGGCGCTGACGACGTGCTATCTGGGCAAGGAAGAGTCCATCATGGACATCATCAATTCCTTGCAAGACGACGAATCGCTCTCGGGCCCGCGGCGCAGCGAGTCGAGCATCGATCTCGACAGCATGGTCGAACAAGCCGAAGCCGCCCCGGTTCGCAAGCTGCTCAACATGGTGATGTTGCTGGCCATCAAAGACCGGGCGAGCGACATTCACTTCGAGCCGTTCGAAGAAGAGTACAAGCTGCGTTATCGCTGCGACGGCGTCATGTATGAAATGGTCCCGCCGCCGCGCCATCTCGCCGCCGCCATCTCGACGCGCATCAAGGTCATGGCGAATCTTGACATCGCCGAGCGCCGTTTGCCTCAGGACGGCCGCATCGAGCTCAATGTCGGCGGCAATCAGGTCGACATGCGCGTCAGCATCTTGCCGACCATGTTCGGCGAAAGCTGCGTCATCCGCGTGCTCGATCGCGGCAACGTCGGCCTGGATCTCAACCGCATCGGCATGGAAAGCGATTTGCTCGCCAAATTCCGCCTGCTGATTCAAAAGCCCAACGGCATCTTCCTCGTCACCGGCCCCACGGGTTCGGGCAAGACGACGACGCTCTACTCCGCTCTGAGCGAGCTCAACGACATCAGCGAAAAGCTGATCACCACCGAAGACCCGATCGAATACGACATCGACGGCATCGTCCAGGTGCCCATCAACGCGGACATCGGCGTCACGTTCGCCAGCGCTCTGCGGGCGATCTTGCGGCAAGATCCCGACCGCATCTTGGTCGGCGAAATTCGCGATCTCGAAACGGCGCAAATCGCGGTGCAGTCAGCCCTCACTGGCCACATGGTCTTCAGCACGCTGCACACCAACGACGCCCCCAGCACGATCACGCGCTTGCGCGACATGGGCCTGGAAACCTACCTGATCACGGCCACGCTCGAAGGCATCCTCGCGCAGCGGCTCGTGCGCCGCATCTGCGAGGATTGCCGTACGGAGTTCGTGCCGAGCCAGGAAATGTTGATGGAACTGAACCTGAAGACGGAAAACATTCAGGGCAAGAAGTTCTTTTACGGCCGAGGCTGCGACCGCTGCAACAATTCCGGCTACAAGGGCCGCTGCGGCATTTACGAACTGGTCGTGATGAACGACGAGCTGCGCGACATGGTCACCGCCGGTTCGTCGACGGACCAGATGCGCGAAGCCTGCCGGAAAAACGGCATGGTGTCGCTGCGCGAGGCCGGGCTCAAGGCGATCTTCAACGGCCAAACCACGATCGACGAGATCGTTCGCGAGACGACGATCGACGACGAGTGACCTGTAAGGACAAGACACAAGCGATTTTCACCGAGGCTCGATCATGGCGACTTTCAAATACGAAGCGATGGACACGACCGGGGGCGAGGTCAAAGACACCATCGCCGCCGCCAACGAAGAAGAAGCGCAGCAAAAGATCCGCCAGCTCGGTTACTTCGTGACCAAGCTGGTGGAAGTCGCCGACAAGAAAAAAGGGGGCAAGAAGGACGCCAAAAAAGGGGGCGCCAAGAGCGGCAAGCAGAAAGTCTTCACGATCGGCGGCGTGAAAAGCAAGCAACTCGTGCAGTTCACGCGGCAATTCTCCACGCTGCAAGACGCCGGCCTGCCGGTGCTCCGGTCGGTGAAAATTCTCGAAAATCAGATGCGGCCCGGGGCTCTCAAAAACGCCCTGATGGACGTCGTCGACGACATCGAATCGGGCAACACGCTCAGCGAAGCGTTCGCCAAACACCCGAAGGCGTTCGATCGGCTTTATGTGAACATGGTCCGCGCGGGCGAGGCGGGCGGCGCTCTCGAAGTCATTCTGCGGCGTCTGGCCGACTTCAAGGAAAAGGCCCAGAGCCTGGCGCGCCGCGTCAAGGGCGCCATGATTTACCCGATCGCCGTCATCTCGGTCGCCGTCGGCATCTTGAGCTTCATCTTGATCGCCATCATTCCGAAGTTCAAAAAGATCTTCGCCGACTTCAAGCTGCGTCTCCCCTGGCTGACCGAGGCGCTGGTGTCGACGTCCGAATGGTTCGTGAAATATTGGTACGTGCTGCCCCTCTTCCCGGTGGCGATTTGGCTGACGCTCAAGCTGATCCGCATGAGCAAAACCGGGGCGTACATCCTCGACAAGATCAAGCTCAAGACGCCGATCTCCGGCAGCATCGTCGAAAAATCGATCGTGGCCCGCACCACGCGGACGCTCGGCACGCTGATCAGCTCGGGCGTCCCCATTCTCGAAGCGCTGTCGATCGTGCGCGAGACGTGCATGAACCTCGTCTTCGAAGACATGTTCACCCGCGTTTACGAATCGATTCGCGAAGGCGAGACGATCTCGGCTCCTTTGCGCGCCAGCCGGTTGGTCGACGACATGGTCGTCAACATGGTCGACGTCGGCGAAGAAACCGGCGATCTCGACTCGATGCTCAACAAGGTCGCCGACGTTTACGACGAAGAGGTCGATGTGGCCGTCGAATCGCTCATCAGCCTGCTCGAACCGCTCATGGTGGTCATCCTCGGTTTGATCGTCGGCACGATCGTCATCGCTTTGTTCATGCCGCTCATCGGCCTTCTCGAAGGTCTTAGCGGCGGCGGCAAAAAGTAAGCGGGTTTATCAAGGGCTTGTCATCATGGCATCAAGTAAACGACACGGCGTCACCGTCATCGAGATGTTGGTGGTCATCGCGATCATCAGCATCATGCTCGCCCTGATCATGGGCGGCGTGATGATGGTTCGCGGCGTCAACATGGCCACGACCACGAACATCGAAATCCGCGAAATGGCCACAGGGCTGGAAAACTTCAAAGCCAAGTACGGCGTCTATCCGCCGAGCAGGGTGACGCTCTCCCCCTCGTCGGCCACGTGCGATGCGATCATTTCGCAGATGTGGCCGGGCATTAACCATGCTGCGGCCTTTGGAGGACTTGGCCCTGCACCCGTGCCGTTGACCGGCGATCAATGCTTGGTGTTCTTCTTGGGAGGCGTGCAAGATGCCGATGGTTGCAAAGGGTTCTCCACAAGTTCGGTGAATCCTTTTCAACCTCCTGCGTTAGGCGACAAGGAACGGCAAGCCCCTTTTTTCAAGTTCAAGCCGCAGCGGCTGTTCAAGCGCCCGGGCTCATCGTTCTTTTCCTATGGCGACGGCTTTTACAAACTGAACGTCAACCAAGCCGAGCAAAGCACCTATTACGCGTACTTCGCTCCGGTGAAGGGGGTGGGCTATGTTGAAACGCATTGCAACGCTCAGGGGGATTACAAAGGAAACACCCCGAAGCCCTACATGGACGCCGCCTCCGCGTATCTCAATCGGCAGACGTTCCAGATCCTGTCCGCCGGCAAGAACACGCTCTGGGGCACGGCTCGGCGATGGGCGCCGGGCATGGCGCTCACGGATGCGGACAGCCTTGACAACATCACGAATTTCGCCAACGGACCGTTGACGGGAAGTTAAGAACGCAGTCGCCTTGGCGATTGACCCAAACAACGGCAAGCCCTGGGATGAGGCACTCCGAATCCCAGGGATAGCGCTTGCCAGACATACATCCCTGGGATTCGGAGTACCTCATCCCAGGGCTTGTCCCATACCTGACCGCGATGAGGATCGTTACGTTATGACACGCAAGCGCACATCCGGCTTTACGCTCATCGAATTGCTCGTCGTGATGGCGATCATCGCGATCTTGGGCGCCCTCGTGGCCGCGGGCATCATGAGCTGGACCAGCGGGCAGGCGCGGCGCAACAGCGAGGCCCACATTCGCTCCGTGTATATGGCCGTCATGCGGCAATGGGATGCGGTGATCTCGGACGCGAAGAAGGAATCGTTGCCGGCGGGTGTTACTGATCGGAACACATGGATTCGTATGCGATTAATCGAAGCGTTTCCCGCGACGTTCGCAGAGGTCACCACGGGGTATGGCGCGGCCGGCCAACTTACACTGATACCAGCCGCCAGGCGCAAATACATGGCGAACTATCAAAAAGCGATCGGCACCCTCACCGCACGACCATCGGAATCGGCTGCCTGCCTTTATCTCGCCATGAGCCTCGACCGCAGCGGCAGCGGCTATAACATTGATTCTCTGAAGGCTTTCATCAAAGACAGCAACGGCGACAAGTTGAACGAATTCGTCGATGGCTGGGGCCAGCCGCTCTACTTTTACCGTTTCGCGTCCTCAACCGAACTCACGGCCAGCCGCCCCCCCAATGTGACGTATCTCGATGCGACGGTCCCCGTGTTGCTGTCGGCCGGCGCCGATGGCCTTCTGGGACACAACTTACCGACGATCGCGGTGCCGCAGCAGGATCTGTCGATCACCAATTTGAAAGACGCCGACGACAACCTTTATAGCTTCAAGCTCAAGTAACGCGAAGGCGACACCATGGCTCCGCAATCTTCGATATCGACCCCGTGCTTCCGGCGCGGCTTCACCCTCGTCGAGCTCCTCGTCGTCATGGCGATCTTCGCCGTGATCGCGACGATCGGCATCTACGCGATGCAGCCCTTCTCGGCCCGCTCGACGGTCACCAACAGCGGCATCATCGTGCAGCAGTGGCTGAACGCGGCGAAGATGCGTGCCGTCCGCAATCGCGTCCCCTGCGGCATTCGCCTGTTGCCCGGCGACGAGATCGTGGCCGACGACGGCACCCCCTTGCCGTCGATGGTCACCAAGTGCGTGTTCATCGAGCAACCCGACGACATCCTCGGCGCCGGGATTGTCACGGACGGCGCCGACAAAATGAGGTTCACGCTGCCGGCGAATTCCGCCATGCCGGCGACCTTGCCCCCGCGCAGCTTTCTCGAAGTCAACGGCGGCACCCTTCACGAGATCGAATCGGGGGACGGCACGACGATCAGGCTGGTCAACCAATTTCCCTACGCCATTCCGCAGAACTCGGGAGTGCTCTACCGCATCATTCTGCCCCCCTTGATCTCGACCTCGACATCCGCCACCGCATCGACGCAAGAAGTTCTGCGCCTGCAACGAGGCTCGGCCATCAACCTGACCGCGAATTCCAGCCTCAATGTCGCCCCGAATAATGTTCCCGCCAATTTCACAACCCCTTATGCTCTGAGCGTTCTGTCGCCGCCGCTCGACATCATGTTCGCACCCAACGGAGCCGTGACGACCGCCAACATCAATGGGGACAAGATCGCCCTGTGGATCACGGGCACGCGCCGCAATAACAGCACGACTCTGCCGATCGATCCCATGCAAGGACAGCCGACGATCGTCGTCATCGCCACGCGCACCGGCGCGATCGGCGCCTTTCCGGCCGACATGACCCCCGGCGGCAACCCTTACAGTCAAGTCCCCTAATTCAGGGGCGGCAGGCGGCGCGTCCGCCTCCAGAGCAACCGCAGAACGTCAGCATGTCCGCAACGAAACGAGATCCTTTATGAAACGCACCTCCGCCGAGCGCCGTCCGGGCGTGACTCTCATCGAAGTCCTCGTGGCGATCTTCGTCATGAGCATCGGGCTGCTGTGCGTCTTGACGCTTTTCGTGCTCGGCGCCCAGCGGATGGCGGTCGCTTTCAAAGACAGCAACTCGACCCAGGCCGCCATCAACGCCCGCGCCCTCGTGAGCATCAAAAATCTGCGTAACGATCCCGCCGTCGTCGCCGCCTTCCAGGGCCCCGATGCGGACCCCAGCACCGCGGTTTTCGTCGATCCGGCCGGGAAGGTGGTCGCCGGCGGGACTCTGAACGGCTCCAGCATCCAACGCGTCAGCCCCAGTTACGCCCCCGACAATTCGGGGCCGTACCTCCCCTATTTCGCGAGCTTCGACGATATCACGTTCCAGCGCGGCAACGGCTCGCCCAAGATCTACGGCAGCAGCCCCAGCTACCTCGAACGTGAAATCC
>JBAXFO010000058.1:0-11721 GCA_037139885.1 Planctomycetota bacterium | reverse complement strand
CTTCCACTCCGCGCGCTGCGGCGCGGAAAGCTTTTGCCAACAGGTCGTCGCGGCTTCGAACTGACCTTGTTGCATGAGCATCACGCCCAGCAACCCCTGGGCGAACGGCGTCGAGGGGTTGCCTTCGAGCGACGCGGGCTTGCGCAAGGCGTCGGCAGCCGCGGCCGCATCCCCCAGTTCCGCCTGGGCGACTCCTTCGAGATAGGCTGCTTCGTTCGCCAGCGCGCCGAGCGAGCCGTTCTTATCGGCGACGAGTTGGCTGACGCGCCGACATGCCGCGACGACGTTCGGCCAATCTTTCGCCGCCGCCAGAGCGAGCGCGGCGAAATATTGATGACGCGGATCGGAACCTTGAAACGCTCGGCAGCCGTCCGCGAGAGCTGCGAGGCCGGCTTCGTCGTTCTTGAGCCAGCGCAGGGCAGCGGTCAGCGCGATTGCGTGCTCGTTGGCGGGGTCGTCGCCAAGCGTTCGCCCCAAGAACTCTTCCGCACGCGCGAGGGCGGCGTCTTTCGAAAGCGTCGGGAGCGCCGACGCATCGAGCGGCAACAGCAAGGCGCTGGCGTCAGCGGCCGTGGGGGTCGCATGCGCCCAGTGATGGAGTGCGAGTTCCGCGGCGACCAGGGCGATCCGCGGACGATCCGGCCCCTGCGCGAGTTGATGTGCGGCCGCGAGGAGATCGAGCCCTTCCGCGACTTCGCCGGTGGCCGCTCGCACCAGGCCCAGCCGCACGAGCGGCAGCGGATCGCGGGGAAATTTCTGATGCCAATGATACAACGCCCCGATGGCCTGCGCGGTTCGGCCGGAGCGATAGTGCAGAGCGGCGAGGCGATCGAGAGCGGCCGGGTGATGCGGGACCAGTCGGCTGAACGTTTCGACGAGCGCCCGGGCTTCTTCGAGATCGCCGCGCTGCTCCGCCTGGCGAGAGCCTTCGAGCAATAGCCATTCGACGCGGGCCAAAGCGTCGTCGCCGCAGAGGGCGGGGATCTGCCCCGGTTGCGCCTTGGCGACGCGCTGGAGATACGACCGTTCGACGGTCGCCAGATTCCAACCTCGCTGAGTGAAGTAATCCTGAATGGCGCTGCGATCGGCGAGCGCGCGTTCGAGAAACGGCAGCGAGACATCGTCGATCTCGCCATGAACGGCGATCGCCTGGGCGTAAAGCCAGGCGTATTCGGGGCGGACCATCGCCGGATGCTGCTCGAAGATTTGCTGAAACGCCGCGGCCGCACGAGCGTCGCTCGCATGCACCGACGCGAGATGTTCGCACAAATAAAGTTGATCGTCGAGCGACAAGGGCACGCCCGCGATCCGGGCGGCCGCGCAGACCTGGGCGATGATATCGACCCATTCCGCATCGCCCGGAGCGCTGAACGGCGTCAACGTTTGCAAGGCCCAGGCGAGGTTCGTGGGGATGTCGTGCACATGGGCGGCCTTCGCTTTGATGGACGACAGGGCGAGGTAGCCCGAGGTGATACGGTCTTTGGGGTCTTCGAGATCGTGGGCCAGGCGGAGGGATTTGTAGGCCTCGTCGAAACGGCCGAGCCGGGCCTGGGCAAGGCCGAGACCGCGGAGCACGGGATGCGACGGCGCTCCCTCTTTCAAAACCTGGCCGAAGAGTTCGACGGCTTCTTGATTCTGTCCCTGCTTCTGCTGCGCCAGAGCCAGCGCCAATTGGCCTTGCCGAATCAGAATGCTCGGCGTCTCGCCCCAGAGAGGGCAGTGAAACGGCTGCTTGCTCGCTAATTTAACGACGTACGAACGATTCTCTGGGTAAACTTCCGACCAGAAGGCGGCGGGCTTGTCTTTCCAGGCCCCGAGCCCTTTGGGGCCGAGCGCCTTTTGCAGCGTCCGAATCGCCAGCGACAGATCGCTTCCGGAGGCCGCCATGGCGCAGCCCAGATGCAGCGGCACGAGCGGACACGACGGATCGAGCCGATTCGCTTCGGTGAAATAGCGCATCGCCTCTTTCGGTTTGCCGTCGCGCAGCAGGAGCGCTCCGAGATACAGCGGCGGCTCCAAAATCGGCGAAGCCGGGGCGTTGCGGTCGTCGTTCGCGTCGTCGCGGAGGCTGCGTTCCATGCCGGTGCGGGCGATGTGCAGTTGCTCGGTCGCCTTGTCGATCGCGCCTTCACGCAAATGGCAGATCGCCTCCCAGAACGAGGCCTCGCGGCAAGGCGATTGCACGCGTCGCGCCCGATCGAGGAGTTCGAAAATCGGCGCCGAATCGCTCCATTGGGAACCGCCGATGAGCCGGCGCGCTTCGTCGAGAATCGCGTTCTGCACGGTGGCGCGCGGTTCGAGTGCGTTTTCGTCGAGCAGTCGCGCCGCTTGCAAGCCGAACGTCAGCGCGTTGTCGAAATCGCGAGCGGCCAACGCTTCGACGGCCCCGGCCTTGAGGGCGTCCCCCTCGAGGCGGTCGAAGGTCAATAGCCAAAGCGTCCCCGGGCGTCCGATCGCGCGAAGCGTCGGCACGAGAGCGGCTACCTCATGCCACTTCCCCTGGGCGAGAAGTTTGCGCGCCAGGCGAACGCCTCGGCGCCGACGCGGACCGCTCCCCGCCACCATCCACCAGACCAACAAGACGACCAGAAACGCCAGCCCAAAACTTCCGACAAGAAGCCATTGAGCCGACGACCAGGATTCGAGCAACTGACGCAAACGACTTCTCCTGATGGACCGAAAGCGCGTAGGGGTGTCGATATTTGCCGACGACGAACTCCGACTTCCGCCTTGGGTCATTACTCCAAAGGAGTTACATCCCAAAGCCCAGGGTCGCGCAGCGCACCCTGGGACTGGCGCCCCATCGGGGGATACCCCGAAGGGGTTACATCCGATTGCGCCATGGCGATGTATCCCTTTCAGGGAAAAACAATTCCTCGTCGCTACCTACCCAGGGTGCGCTGCGCGACCCTGGGCTTTGGGATGTAACCCCGTTGGGGTAAAGGCGGCGCCGCACAACGTTCGCGGACCAACAAGCGGGATGCCTTGTTTACGACGCCCTTGGCGTTGTCATCTACTTCGTCGCCGGCAACACATTCCGCGTCCGCAGCCACGCTTCGCAGCGGCTCGGCCAATCCGAAAACGCCAGATCCGGCGTGGCCATGCCCAGCCCATGGCGGCCCTTTTCATAAATGTGCAGCTCAGCCGGCACGCGTAGCTTGTGGCACGCAAGGTAAAACAGCACGCTGTTCTCCGGCGGCACGCCCGCATCTTCCGAGGTATGAGCCAGGAATGTCGGCGGCGTCTCCGCAGTCACTTGCTTGTCGTTGCTCAGCGACTCGACCACTTTCGGATCGGCGTCTTTGCCGAGCAAATTGTTTCGCGAGCCGCCGTGAGCGTATGGCCCATCCAGCGACACAACAGCGTAGATCGCCACCAGAAAATCGGGCCGGCAACTCACGCGTTCGATCGGGTCGGCCGCATCCGCCTTGCCCGCGTCGAAATGCGTGGCGGCGGTCGTCGCGAGATGTCCCCCGGCCGAGAACCCGAGGATGCCGATTTTCTTCGGATCGAGTTTGAGCGTGTCGGCCTTCGCACGCAATGTGCGGACGGCGCGTTGTGCGTCGCCCAGTTCGATCGGATGTTGATACTTGGGTCCCAGACGATACTTGAGCACCGCCGCCGATACGCCGATGCGGTTGAGCCACTGCGCCACCTGATGCCCTTCGTGATCGAGAGCCAGACGCGCATAACCGCCGCCCGGGCAGATGACGATGGCCGCCCCGGTCGCCTTGTCGGCGGGGGCGGGGTAGTACATAATGCTGGGAATGTCCGAGTCGTCTTTGCCCTGCGCTCCGGGGGCTCCGTCGGGCCATAGCGGCTGCTGAGGCGGCTTGGCGACCTGGGCGAAAACGTTCGACGCCATCATGGCCCACAGTCCGATCGCAACGACGCTGCGCATGAAATTCTCCGTGCGGAACCGAACGAGGAGAGACTTCCCGCAATTGTACCGACCCTGCCGTGTTTGAGGGAGTGTTCGCGCCACTCGGCATGTCAGCCCAGGCCGATTTCTGTTATTCTAACTCGACCATGCCTAATCTGACTCTCTTACTGCTGGGATTGCCGTCTTCGGGAAAGTCCGCCTTGCTCGGGTCGCTGCAGCAAGCCGCCCAAACTCAAGGCGCCGCTCTCGACGGCGAACTCGTCGATCTCACCGGCGAACTTTCGCGTTTGCGGCAAACGTCGGCCGATGAACGCTATCAACCGACAAAAGACGCCATCGTCGCCTATCCGATGACCCGTCACATTGACGGCCACGATGAAGGCGTGACGCTGCTCGACACCAGCGGCAAACAGGCCGCGGCCCTCTTGGGAGGCACGGAGGCGCTCGACGCCAAAACGCCGCTGCCCCAGGCTCTTGCGGAAGCCGACGGGGTATTGCTCGTCGTCGATGCGTCGACCAGCAAGAACGACCTCGCACAGCAGTTCCGCCAATTCGTAACGTTTCTGGAATCGTGGCAGGATCGCCGAAGTGTCGCGGCCAAGGTGGGCGGGTTGCCGGTATTTCTCGTTTTCGCCAAATGCGACAAACTCATGCAACCCGGCGACAGCGTCGAGCAGTGGAAGAAGCAGGTCAACGAACGAACCCGTTCCTATGGCGAACAATTCAAGAAGGCGCTCGCGGATTCGCGCGACCAATCCTTCGGCCGCATCGATGTGCATGTCTGGGCCACGGCCGCACGCACGCCCGGGATCGACAAGAAAAGCCCGCCGTACCAGGTCGACGAACTATTTCAGGACGTTTTCACGAAGGCGAACCGCTATCAGCAGCGGACCGAGCGTTCCACGCAAACGCTGCAAGGCGCCCTCGTCGGACTGGGCGGCGCGGCCGCGCTGTTGTCGCTCCTCATGACGTGGTACTACGCGACGCAGCCGTCGCTCGATGAAGCCGTTCTCGAAGGCCAGGTCCAGTCCCTACTGGTCGGCGGCGAAGAGAGCAGCGAACGCGTTCGCGAGCCGATCGAAGATCGCCTGAAAGAGCTGCGCGAAGTGAAGGCCAATCCTGCTTACGAACAACTCCCCTCGCGCATGCGCGAGCAGCTCGACGAAACCGAACGGGCCATCATTGCGTATCAACAGCTCAACGCGGATTATCAGAAGGATGTGCGCAATCCACGCATGGCGGTCCGCGACGCCGATCTCGATCAAGTCGACAAGGCGCTCGCCCATTACGACGAGAAACTCCGCGCCTGGCCCGACACACGCCTGGCGAAGCGCCATCAGGAATGGATCGCCGAAGCCGCCGCCCTGCGGCAAGCGGTCAAAAACGAGGAAGCCTGGACGCGCACCCAAACGCAAGACGGCGAATCGCTCCGCATCCAGGGCCACGGTCTCATCGCCGAAAAAGCTCCCGCCGCCCGCAAGGAGCCCTGGTTCAAAACCGTGCAAGAGTATCTCATCCGCAACCGCCGCCATAAAGGCATCGACCGCGTCGAGGGAACGACGATCCCCTACCGTGTCGTGTACCAATTCAACGGCGTCGCCGCCGCCGAGCAAGGTTGGCGGCAAATGAAAGCGAAACTGGAACAACTCCGCGACGAAGCCATGGAAAAGTGATGGCTCGACGCATTTTCCAACGCCGCTCTACCGCAGAAGCGCGCCCACCAGGTCTCCCACGGCGATGCCGCCGATCACGAAGAAGAAGAACAAGAAACTCCCGAGCGTAAATTTGCTCCCCCAGCCCAGTTGCTCCATCGCCGGAGTCGTGTCGTCGAAGGTTGTCGTGTTCATGTCTTTCCCCGTGTGCGGCTTCGCGATCGTGCCGGTTCGTCGCCTGCCGACGACCGAGCGCTCGGGAGATAGCAACGGGAATGCCAAGGCCCAAAAAATCGCAACGCACACGCCCCTGCCGCGAAAAACGCTGGGTATCGCGGCAAACGCGTTCGCGGACCGCCCGCCTGAAAGCGCCGGCGTGTGCGGTAGGGACTCGCTCCCTGTGCGGCGCAGCACGTTCGCCATCCCGACGAATCGGGAAGGGCCGAGAGCGATTTTGAAGTAGACGGGTTTTGCCGACAGGATATGTTAAAACGATTAACGCAGCTTTGGACGCGAAGTCCGATTCTTGGTCCTCGGGCTCATTTTCGGTCAAAGCCCATCCTTCTACAGGCCACTCCTTCATGACGACTTCCCGGAAGGTTCGCTGGGGGATTCTCGGCGTCGCGAAAATCAACAAACGGCTGCTGCCGGCGTTTCATCGCATGCGCAATGGCGAGATCGTCGCCATCGCGAGCCGTTCGCTCGAGCGGGCTCAGGAGGCGGCCCGTAAAGAGGGAATCGCCAAATCGTTTGGCTCCTATGAAGACATGCTCGATGATCCCGACATCGACGCCGTCTACATTCCGCTCCCCAACGCCATTCATGGAGCCTGGACGAAGCGGGCCGCCCAGCGCGGCAAACATATTTTGTGCGAAAAGCCGCTTTGCCCGACGGCCGCCGAGGCTGAGGCCGTCGCTGCGGTTTGTGCCGAATGTAACGTCCATCTCATGGACGGTTTCATGTGGCCGCACCATCCCCGTACGCAGCTCTTGCGCGAGTTTCTCCGCCGCGGCGAAATCGGACCCGTGCGGCATGTCGTCGGTTGCTTCACGTTTTCGCTCGAAGGGCTCGATCCCGAGAACATCCGTCTGCAACCCGACCTCGCCGGCGGCAGTCTGCTCGATGTCGGCTGTTACCCCGTTTACGGCATTCGCTGGGCCATGGACGCCGAGCCCACGCGGGCCTGGGCGACTGCCCGCTTCGTCAATGGTTGCGATGTCGAGATGACGGGCGTTCTTTGGTTCGCCGATGGCCGGACGGCGTCGTTCGATTGCGGTTTCACGCAACCGCTGCGGCAGTGGCTGGAGATCATTGGACCGATCGGCGTCGTCACCGTCGATGAAATGTGGGTTCCGCAAGGGGCCGAAGCGTCGTTCCGCGTCAGTCGCACGACCGGGCCGCCCGACGCGATCGAAGTCCATGCGCTCGAAGGTCACGATCAGATTCTGGCGATGCTCGAGAATTTCTCAGCACGCATTCTCGACGGCAAGCCTTCAACGCCGCCGGTGAGCGAGGCCGTGAAAACGCTCCGCGTACTCGACGCGTTGGCGCAGTCGGCGCGCGAAGGGAAAGTGATCGACGTCGTCGCCTCGTAAAACTTCGAAGCGACGCGTCGTCCATGCGTCGAAATGTCACCGCTTGCCGATGCGATAAAGATTCTTCTTCGTACGAACGTACAAATCGTCTCCCGCGACGGCGGGCGAGGCGATCACTTCTTCGTCGAGCTCCGGTTGGCCGATAAGTTTGTATTCACGCGCCGCGGCGACGATGGACGCCTTGCCGTCTTTGGCGAGGAAGTAAACTCGATCGCCGGCGACGAGCGGCGACGCCCGAATCTCGGCTCCGAGGCGTTCCTTCCAGAGTTCTTCGCCGGTGGCCGCGTCGAGACAGTACGCGACGCCGTTGTTGCTGGCCATGAAGATAAGGCCATGGGCGACGACCGGGGTCGACGCATCGGGATTGCTCCCCTTGGTCTTGGTTTTCCACAGCAGGTTCGATTTCGTTACATCGCCCTTGCCGCCGGCTTTCACCGCGAAGACGGGGCCCTTCATGCCTTCGACCGCGACGACGGTATCGCCGACCAGCGTCGGCCCCGAAATGACGCGATTGCCTTGAACGCCCTTGTAGCTCCATAGAAGAGCGCCGTCGTCGGGGTTGTAAGCGTCGAGGACGTTGCCGCCGAAAATGATCAGATCGGTTTGCCCGTCGTGCGTGTGCAGGAGCGGCGTCGTGTACGAATCGCCTGGTTCGCCCTTCGCTCCGGTGACGCGCGGAGTCAGCCATTTCTTTTTGCCGGTGAGTTTGTCGTGGGCGACGACATAGCTCGGGCCCGAGCCGGCGGGGTCTTGAATGACGTTCGTAATAAGAAGGTCTTTGTAGATAACGGGCGAGCTGCCATGGCCCCACCAGATCGAGAGAGGGCCGTAGTCTTTGAGCAGGTCGAGATCCCAAACCTTGGCGCCGTCGGCGGCGTAGCAGGCGATCGCGCCGTTGCCGAAGGTGACCCAAACGTGCTTGCCGTCGGTCACGGGCGAGGGGGTGGCCATGTTGTGTTCGTCGTGGAAACGCAAATTGCCGACGGGGCCTTTGCGGCGCGGCGAGCCCGTGCCGACTTCCTTCTGCCAGACGACGGTCCCCTTCGCGCGATCGAGGCGGAGCAAGAGCAGACGGGCGTCGTCGACTTGCGTGGTGACGTAGATCGCGTCGTCCCAGATGGCGGGCGTCGAATTGCCCCAACCCGGTAGGGGCGCTTTCCAGACGACGTTCTCCGTCGCGCTCCAACTCGTCGGCAGCGCCTTTGTCGCGGCCACGCTATTGCCAGCCGGGCCGCGCCACTGGGGCCAGTTCTGAGAGGGGGTATCGCTTTGTCCCAGAGCGAAAAGCAAAATGCATGAGAGGCCAAACATGATCGGAAATCCTCGTAAGTCCGCTTGGGGCGATCTTGAATCTGTCGGAACGGAAAACGCTCATCCCACAGGGAGCCGAATCGTGAACGTCGCCCCCCGGCCCACCGCGCTTTGCACGACGATGGAGCCGCCGTGCATTTCGACGAACGCCTTGGCGATCGTAAGACCCAAGCCCATGCCGCGACGGTTGTGCTCGAATGTGCCCGAGCGATGATGCGCGACATCGAAACCTGTGAAGAACGGTTCGAAGAGCTGCGTGATGCTTTGCGGGTTGATGCCATCGCCCGTGTCGGCGATGGCGATGGTCGCCTCGTCCGGACTACGGCGAACGGTCATCGTGATCGTCCCCTCATCGGGCGTAAATTTAACAGCATTCACCAAAAGTTGCACGATGCTGTCGTGGAGCTTATTGGGGTCGACGGTAAGGGTTCCCAGATCGGGGGGCAAATCGACGATCAAACGCTGGCGCCGTTGCCCGACGAAGCTGCGGATTTCCTCGGCGGCGGCCGCGGCGAGATCGGCGAAATCGACCTCCTGCTTCGAAATCGTCCGGCTGAAATTCTCGCTCTGCAGCAGATCGACCATCTGATCGACCCGTTGCCGCAACCGCAAGCTGGCGCGATGAATTTGCTCGAGCCAACCTTGCACGGGCTCGCCGGGCCTGCTGCTCACCGCCAATTCGGAGAGCCCGCACACGACCGTGAGCGGCGTCCGCAATTCGTGGCTGGCGACTTTGATAAACGCCCGTTTCAATTCATTCGCCTGGACCAACTCTCGATTCATCTTTTCGAGTTGCTGATTCATTTGCTGAAGCTCAAGCAGCAAACGCTTACGATCGGCCTGTAAGTTGTAATGGTCGAACGCCTGGCGCAACACGGCCTTGAGTTCGTCGGCCTGAAACGGCTTGGTGATGTAACGGTAAACGTTGCCCTGATTGATCGCGTCGGTGACGGCCTGGAGATCGGAATAGGCCGTGAAGAGCAGACGCACGGTGTCGGGCTGACGGTTGCGGAGCGAGGCGAGAAACTCGACGCCGGTCATTTCCGGCATGCGCTGATCGCTCATCACGACCTGCACGTTTTCTTGTTCGAGAATCTTGAACCCCTCGCTGGCGCGGGTGGCTCCGAGAACGCGGAACTCAAAGCGCAGCAGATCCTTTACGCTTTGAACCAAATCCGGTTCGTCGTCGACGACGAGCAGACACGGTTTTAATCCCATGCAATCGCCCCGAATAGTATCCGACTGGTGCTTTCTCCATTATCATGGCTTTTACCGGCAAGGCCAAGGATTTTCCCGAGATGCCCCTCCGAGTCGCGGCCACGATGCTGATGTTCTTGCAAAACCCCGACGATACGCCGCGCGACATCACCGGGCCGGAAGTCGTGCCTGGGCTTGAGGCGTCGTCAACGCCGGCGTGGCTCTGGCTCATTTTCCCGGTCGTTCTCTTTGCGATCGTTCTCGCCGTGCTCTTTCGCCGGCGGGCGCCACGGCGGCGAACGGCGGAATCCCAGCGCGCCCTGCAACGACTCGGGCGCCTGGTCAACCTACAGCTGCTCGCGAAAAACCAGCCTGAACGACATTTCACGCTCCTGGCGGGCATTCTCCGCCGCTGCGTCGACAAGGCGTTCGGTGTCGCCGCGACGCGCCAAACGACGGCCGAATTCCTGGAGGCCGCCGCTCTTAACCCATTTCTGCGAAATCATTTAACCTTTCTGACGACGTTTTTGACGCAGTGCGACATCGCCAAATTCGCTCCGCCGGCCGCGTGCCAGGGCATGGGGCGCGACCTCGAAGCCCAGCTCCGCGCGTGGCTGCTGGCGCTCGATGCTGGAGCGAAATCGCAACCGTCCCTTGACGCTCGCCCCGCCGCTTCTAAAATGAGCGATTCCTAAAGGTTGAGGACCTCCCACAAGGAGGCAGCATTATGTCCACGTTCATGGCCAACGCGCACACGATCGGCACTCCGGGCGGCGTTTCCCAAGGCTGGTATCTCATCGACGCCACTGACTTGGTCGTCGGCCGCCTCGCCGTTCACATCGCCAATATTCTTCGCGGTAAGCACCGCCCCGAATACACGCCGCACGCTGACACCGGCGAATTTGTGATCGTCATCAACGCCGAGAAGATCAAATTCACCGGCAAGAAATGGGAACAAAAGACGTACGCGTCTTATTCTCACTTCCCGGGCGGCCTGCGCGTCACCACCGCAGGCGACTTGTTGGCGAAGCACCCCGAACGCATTCTTGAGAACGCTGTTCGCCGCATGGTGCCCCGCAATCGCCTCGGCCGCGCCCAAATGACCAAGCTCAAGATTTACGCCGGGACCGATCATCCGCACCAGGCTCAGCAGCCCAAAGAACTGAAATTGAAAGACGAACTCTAACCGCGAGCCTTGGGCCGTTTCGCTGCTCCGTCGCAGCCGAACGGCTCGTTTCGCTCGATTTTTTCTCGGGAGTATCCCCGCCGTGGCCGAAACGAAAGCCAAGAAAGAAGTGTTTCTGGGCACCGGTCGTCGCAAGACCTCGGTCGCTCGTATCCGCATCTCGGAAGGGTCCGGCAAGATCCTCATCAATGGCCGGGCGGTCGAGAACTACTTCACCGAAATCAAAGACCGTAATGCCGTCATGGCCCCGCTGCTGCTGTGCGAACAGCAGAACCGCCTCGATGTCACCATCAAAGTTCACGGCGGCGGCTATTCCGGTCAGGCCGGGGCCATCCTCCAGGGTCTGGCTCGTGCCCTCAAGCTCATGTTCGGTAAGGCCGAAGGCGTCGACGCGCCCCCCGAAGGCGAAACCGGCGGCTTCGTCAAGAAGCTTCGCGATTCCGACTTCCTCACCCGCGACGATCGCATGAAGGAACGCAAGAAGTACGGCCGCAAGGGAGCCCGCAAGAGCTTCCAGTTCTCCAAGCGTTAATGCCTGCGTCAATTCCGCGGCGAGTTCGCCACGAACTCGCCGCCGTCCGCGGGCATCCTGTCCCGATGAAAACCTTTCGCGATATCCTGGCTCTGCTCTTCGCATCGCTGCTTCCCCTCACCATGGCGTGGCTCGGTTTTATCGTCCTCGCCAACGAGGCGGATCGCGGTCAATCGCTCCTCGCCGCCATCTATTCCGTCGGCAAAATCCTCCAGTTCGGCTTTCCCATTGCCTACGTCTGGCTCTTCGAAACCGAACGGCTACGTACGATGTCGTTCGCACGCAAGGGCGTGCTGTTGGGAATCGGCTTCGGGCTGCTCGTCGATCTCGCGATGGGGATTCTGTACTTTGCCGTGCTTCGCGAC